>JAYVOY010000677.1:0-3061 GCA_043757645.1 Verrucomicrobiota bacterium | reverse complement strand
GCCACGCCGACGACCGCATTCGCGCCCAGGCCGTCAAGCTTCTCACCGATTACTGGCCGCTCGACCGCGCCAACGCCCTCGCGCCCGAACCGGCCACCGCCGCGCAATGCGCGCCGCTGCTGCCCGAGCTGCTCCGCCTCGCTCAGTCCGATCCGTCCGCGACCGTCCGCCTCGCGCTCGCCTCGACGCTGCAACGACTCAACGTCTCGCAGCGCCCCGCGCTCGCCCGCGCCCTCGTCGCCCGCGCGGAAGACGCGAACGATCACAACCTCCCGCTACTCGTGTGGTACGGCCTGATCCAAGTCGCCGCCGCCGATCCGAACGCGCTCGCTGGCCTCGCGCGCAATTGCGAATGGCCGACCACGCGCCGCCTCATCGCGCGCCGCCTCGCGACCGATCTCGACACGAATCCCGCGCCGCTCAACACGCTGCTCACCGCGGCCACCGACGCGCCCGCGGCGTGGCAAATCGATTTGCTCACCGGCCTCGCCGAGGCCACCGCGGGCTTGCGTCAAGCCAACAAACCTGCGGCGTGGACGGCCTTCACGGAGAAACTTTCGCGCGAGGGAAACGCGCTGCTGCGCGCGAAGCTCGCGGTTCTCGGAGCGCGCTTCGGCGATGCGCGCGCACTGGCGGAGGCCCGCGCGCTCGCGACGGATGCGCGCGCGGACGTGAGCGCGCGCAAGGTCGCGCTGCAAACGTTGATCGATCAGCGCGCGGAAAATCTGCGCGGGATTTGCGAGGCCGCGCTGACCACGCGCGCGCTCAACGCCGTCGCGGTTCGCGGTCTCGCGCGCGAGAACGATCCCGCGCTCGCCGCCAAAATTATTTCGGCGTTGCCGACCTTCATTGACAACGAGCGGGCCAGCGCGATCTCCGTGCTCGCGTCGCGTTCCGCGTGGGCGCTCGCGTTGGTGGAGGCCGTCGCGCGCGGGCAGGTCGCCCCCACCGTGCTCACCGCGACGACACTGCGCGAATTGCGCAATCACAAGCTGCCCGCACTCGATTCGCGCCTCGCCGAAATTAACAAAGGCGTCCGCGACATTGATCCCGACAAGCGCAAACAAATCAGCGAATTCAAGCTAAAGCTCACTCCGGCCGTCCTCGCCGCCGCGGACAAGGCGCAGGGCCGCGCGATGTTCAATCTCGCGTGCGCCGCGTGCCACACGCTCTACGGCGAGGGCGGCAAGAACGGTCCCGACCTCACCGGCTCAGGCCGCGACAACTTGGATTATCTCCTCGAAAACATCATCGACCCGAGCGCCATCGTCGCGCCCGACTACCGCGTCAGCGAAATCCGGCTCAAGGATGACCGCACGCTCACCGGCATCATCGCCGAGCGCACCGAGCGCACGCTGACGCTCAAGACCGTCACCGAAATCCTCGCGCTCGATCGCCGCGACATCGCCGCGATCAAGGACTCGCAGTTTTCGCTGATGCCCGAGGGCTTGCTGCAAGCGCTGCCGCCGGGCCAGATCGCCAACTTGATCGCGTATCTGATGTCGAAGGTTCAGGTGGCGTTGCCCGCATCAAAATAGCGCGGCGGAGCGCCGAGCACCGGCTCGGCGCGAACCCACGCAGTCGTCCCCGCCGATCTGGAGAGCGGCGCTCCGCGCGGAGTGCAGAGGTTTAACGCGCGCAATTGGACTCGTGAAATTCTCGTCCTGAAGCCGCGGCGGCGGGCTGGTCTGCGGCACCGCCGCGCTCCGAAGGGCAGTGTCAGGACGCGCCGGGCGCATCCGCTTGGCGATTCAATGGGCGATTGATTGGTTGACGCCAAACTCATGAGCGGATAAGCCCATCGAAATCCCTATGCAACACACCCCGACAACGCACGCGCCACGCTTCTCCCGTGGCGCGAAAGGTTCGTTTATTGCCGCGGCGTTCACGCTGATCGAACTTCTCGTGGTGATCGCCATCATTGGCATTCTCGCCGGAATGCTGCTGCCGGCGCTGACCTCGGCCAAAGCACGGTCCAACGACATCAAGTGCGTCAACAACCTCAAGCAGATCGACCAAACCTACGCGCTATTTTCGGGCGACAACGACGGCCTCTTTCCGCACCAGACCACGAACAACTGGCTCACTGAAACGGCGGGGGCGACCTACGGCGCGTCGGGGCCGGGCGGCGGCGGCGTGCCCAACCGGATGCAGCGGGGCAACGTCGCGTGCGTGAACATGCTCGGTTATTTGTCCAATTATCTGGGGACTCCGAAGCTGCTCACCTGCCCCGGCGACCGGGCGCGGATCAAGAATATGGCGGAGGATTTCGGCACGTCCACGACCCCGGGGGCGCTGGGGTTGTTCGGCGGCGCGGCGGGTTCGGACACCGGTCCCGCTTACGGCGGCGGCACGACCGGGGTGGCTTGGCCCAATGCCCAAACCATGGTCGGCGGCGTGAGCTACGGAATTTGCATCAGCGCGGAGGAGGCGTTGCCGGACTCGATTTTGTTGCTCGATTCCAACCGCGGCAGTGTGAACGAGGAAATCTACGGTTCCCTGAATCGGAACAACGGCCCCATCGCGATGAATTATTTTGACGAGGAATGGAAACGCGGCGTGCCCTCCGTCGCCCTCGGTGCGACCGAAACGCATTTCGCGCATCACAACCGCTCCGGCAATCTGGCGCTGACCGACGGCAGCGTGCAGTCCTCGATCAAAACCGCCGCCCTGCAAAGCCAGATGCAGCGCATGGAGGCGACGCTCATCATCAACCTGTTTTACGGGACGTGGAACGGCCTTCCCTCCACCTTCGTGGACTACTTCTTCCCGCAATAAGCCGGGCCTGAGCCGCAACGATGCAGCAGGACCGCCGCCGTCCCGGCGGCTCCCCCCGTCCACACGGGGCGAACGCGCGGATTTTCCGCAGCCCCAAATGCTCCCGGAAGCGGGAACCAAAAGCGCGCGGACAATTTGCCCCCCTCGAACTTTCCCACACCCTGAACCGCCGAGACGGCGGCGCTCCTACGGCAGCGTTACGGCTGAGTGCGCCCGCTGGCCAACCAACGCGGCGGCCGCGCGCGGGCGAAACTCAGACTCACTCCGTCACGTCGAAACTGGT
>JAYVOY010000676.1:0-3064 GCA_043757645.1 Verrucomicrobiota bacterium | reverse complement strand
CGGCGGGGAAAAAATGGGCGGCGCGGCGGGAACCCGTGCCGGTGCGGGCGCGGGTGAGTGCGAGGCAGTGGAAAATTGGTTCGCCGCTTCCGCCGGGGTGGGTGCGCCAAAAGAATATTTGGCGACGGCGGGGACGGCGGGCACAAGCCCGGCAGAAGCGGTCGCCAACGGCTTCGAGACGGGCGCCGCGAGCGCCGCCAGCACTTCGGGACTCACGCCCACGAACCGGACGCCGTCCAATTTCTGCGCCTCGAGCTCGGCGATCGTGGCGTCCAGCAGGACTGCGTACGGATCGGTCATGGCGCTCAGTACAAACCCACCACCGCCCGCGAGGCGACAAGATTTTGCGCCCCACTTTTTCCGCCGCGCGCAAAAAAAACTCCGCGTGAAAACGGGTTTGCCACGATTTTTTCCGTGTGGTAAACCCCTCCGCGACAATTTTGTCGGCAGCCTTGATTATCGTGGTCTGCATGGCAGTCCCAGCGGCGGGATGCCAGCGGGCGGGTTGGAAGTCGGGCAATGGATCGGTGGATGGCAAATGCGGGCAAGTTGGAAAACAGAAAAATATGAGTGCTAAAATTCAGTTTCCCTGGCGGATCGCGCTGTGCGGCGCACTGGCCTTTTTGATGGTGGGCTGCTCGGGCCGCAACCGGCAGGCAGCCGGCTTGGAACGCGATGCGTTGGGCCGGCCCTACGACGCCACCGCGCCAACCGGCCTCGCCGCCGGCACGGACGCCGCGGTCCCCGGGCAGCCAAAATCCGCCGATCCCGATTGTTGCCCGCCGGGAAAACAACCGGCACCCCGGGACCTTCCGATGGCGGCAGCGGCGGCGGACTGCGGCCCATCGGAGATTCGCACGGCGCTGGTTCAGGCCGGCAAGCGGATGCCCGCCGAGGTCACGCTGGGTGACGAGTTCACCTACGAGATCGTCGTCACCGCGCTGGATGAAATCGGCAATGTGGTGGTGATCGACACGCTGCCGAAAGGCGCGGTTTTCGTGCGCGGCGAACCGGCCGCCCAGACGCCCGGGTGGCTGTCCCCGGACCAGATCGCCTGGCGTTTCCCGGAGATTCGCAAGGGGCAAAGCCAGACCATCAAGGTGACGCTGCGCGCGCAGCAGGAAGGCGTTTATTGCTCGTGTTTCACCGTCAGCGCCGATCCGCGCGCCTGCGCCACGTTCGTCGTGGGCCGGCCGTTGCTCGAGATCACCAAGTCCGGTCCGGCCACCGCGCGGGTCGGCAGTGAGGTCACTTACAACATCACCGTCCGCAATGCCGGCACCTCGGTCGTGCGCGACGTGGTCGTCACCGATGCGGTCCCGAACGGCCTCGCGCACAGCAGCGGCCAGCCGTCCCTTTCCTTCAACGTGGGCAATCTCGCGGCGGGCGAGGCGAAACAATTGCCGGTGACCTTCACCGCCAAGCAACGCGGCCGCATTTGCAACGTCGCCATCGCCACATCCTCCAATGCCGGGCGCGTCCAGGCGGAGGCTTGCACCGTCATCACCGAGCCGCGTCTCGAACTCGCCAAGACCGGCCTCAAGGAGCAATACACAAACAAGAAGGCCGAATACACCATCGTCGTGGCCAACACCGGGGACGTGCCGGTCACCAACGTGACCGTCACCGACACCGCGCCGGCCAACACGTCGATTGTGGACGCACCGGGCGCCTCCGTCTCGGGTAACACGGCGGTCTGGAACATCCCGAACCTGGAGCCCGGCGAGCGCAAATCGCTCACCGTCATCCTCACCTCCGCGGTGGCGGGCGAGCATTGCAACAGCGCGACGGTCGTGACCGCCGAGGGCTTGAACGGGTCGAGCCAAGCTTGCACGATCTGGAAGGGTTATGCCGGATTGCTCCTCGAAATGATCGACACCGTGGACCCGATTCAAATCGGGGAGGGCACCGACTACGTGATCACGATCACCAACCAAGGCTCGGCGGACGATACGAACATCACCACCGTGATGCAGTTCCCGCCGGAGATTCAACCGCTGTCGGCCTCCGGCGATTCCGCCGGTCGCGTCGATGGCCAGACCGTCACCTTCGCGCCGTATCCGCGCCTGACCCCGAAACAAGCCATTCGCTGGGTGATTAAGGCGAAGGGCGTTTCCGTCGGCGATGCGCGCACGAAAGTCTTCTACACCTCCGACCTGATCAAGCCGGCCGTCTCGAAGGAAGAGAGCACGCACGTTTACTAAGCGGGCGGCGCCACGGTTTCACGGGGCTGGCAGTTCACGCTGCCAGCCCTTTTTGTTTTCCAGATTGGAATCCGCAGAACCGCGGCTGGAGCGCCGAGCACCGGCTCGGCGCGGATCATGGAGATTGTGGCACTCGCCGAGCCGGTGCTCGGCGCTCCGTTCCAGGGGAAAAAGTTAGAGTCTCATGACCTCGACTCCTACGAGACAGACAGCGGCGGCTCGGCCGCCCACGCTCAGAGAACGTGACCCTCGGCGACTTGAGTACACGTCGCGTCGGACCCGATGAAGCCCAACGAATATGTGCCACCCGACGGACAAATGGGCGTTTGCTTGATGTAAAGCGTGACGCCGATGAGGTCGGCCTCGATCGGCGTGGCCCCGGTGGTTTTGCCTTTTTCCACGCCCCACATTTGCTTGGCGGCCTCGAGGGTGTTCAGGTTTTTGAGACACGCATTCTTCTGCGAATAGGCGCGCACGCGGTTGAAATACGCGAAGGCCATCGTCGCCAGCAACGCGATGATGCCGGTGACCACCATCATCTCGATCATGGTGAATCCGGCCCGCGCCCTGGTGTTGGCGCAGTTCCTCGGCGATGCGTTGGCTTTCACTCGATGTGTCTGTTCCGCCGTCACAGGCCCACGCCCGGAGCGCGTCCGAATCTTGGGGCCGGATTTCAAGGCACAACAAACCCGTCTGCATTATCGGCGCAACCACGCCCCGGCTTGACGCCGTTGCTTGCAATTGGCGGACCGCCGCCGTCCCGGCGGCTCACCCCGTGCGAACGGAGCGGATGCGAGGATTGGCCATGGCACAAAAGTTTCACTGCATGGTGAACCAAAAATTTGCAATTCAACGGCCGT
>JAYVOY010000675.1:0-3067 GCA_043757645.1 Verrucomicrobiota bacterium | reverse complement strand
GCGAAGAACTGTTCATAAGTCAGCCGCAGCGAACCCTCGACCACGGCCTCGCGGTCGCCGTAAAGCTTGCGCGCGCGCCGCGCGAATTCCATCGGAGTCAGTGGCGTTTCCATATCAGGTTGGTGCTGGCGGAGGTTCTACCCACTGGCCGCGGCCAACGCGAGCGGGAAACGCCCGGCACATATTCCCTAGTCGCCCGGGAGCCGCAGCGGTGCGGCGAACTTCGGCGCCCCCGTGTGGGAGCCGACGCGAGGAGGCTGTGACCTTGTCTCACCGAAAGTTAGTTAGCTGGAACGATGCAGTAGGACCGCCGCCGTCCCGGCGGCTCACCCCGTCCAAACGGGGTGAAAGCGGGGATTTTCCGCAGCCCAAAATGCTCGCTGAATAGTGAGCCAAAAGCTCGCGGACAATTTGCCCCCTCAGACTTTCCCACGCCGTGAGCCGCCGAGACGGCGGCGGTCCGCCCATTGCATCGTTACGGCTAAAAAGAGTTTCTCACCGCGCAAATTTTAACGCGGGCTTCGACATCGTCGAGGCGTAGAAAATATTCGCGGTGGGATCCCACGCGTAGTTGGGGCCGACGCGGTTGGCGGTGAAGCCCGTGGGCAGCGGCGCGGCGACGGTCCAGGTTTTGCCGCCGTCCGTGGTTTCGCGGAAACCGGTTTTGCCCACGACGACGAAATGGTTTTCCTCCTTGCCGAACATCGGGCCGAACATCGCATCGACCGGCCCGCACAAATCCGCCCACGTCGCGCCCTGGTCTTTGCTCACCAAAACGCCCTTGCCCGTGGGCCAGTAGCCCGCGCCCTGGAACACGACGGGCACGCCCGCGAGCGGCGTGTTGGTCGAGACCTCCGTCCACGTCGCGCCCGTGTCGGTGCTGCGGAAGATGCCCTTGGTCTTCTCCTTGGTGGCGACAAACGTTTTGTTGTCGAACACGCCGAGCGCGCTGAAACCCTTTTCCAAATCCTTCCATGTCGCGCCGCCGTCGTCGCTGGTCGTGAGCTTGCCGCCGCTTTCGTGGCGCAGCGCGAGGAGGCGTTTGCCCGTGTCCGCCCAATCCACCGCGCCGAAATCCAGATGACTCGTTTTCGATTTCGCCCACGTCTTGCCGCCGTCGGTGGTGAACGCGCTGCTGCCGTAAATCATGAAGCAGAACAAGCGCGCGCCGTTCGGGTCGGCCTGCAACGCCCAGCCTGTTTCGCAGCGGCCGCCGATGGCCTTGTCGTCCGCGCGGGCAAAGGTTTTCCCGTGATCGCTGCTTTTCCAAACGCCGTAATCGGCGGCGATCATGAACACGTCGCCGTTGACGCGATCGACGGTGATGCCCGCGCACGGCCCGAAGGTGCCGGGCTTCGGGAACGCGGTCGTCACGGAGTCCGAGATGTTCACCCACTCGGCGGCGGTGGCCGCGCTGAGGGACAGGAGCAAAAGGAGGCTGGAGATTTTCATCGCGGAAAAAGCGGCTTGGCCCACGAAACACACGAAACACACGAAAGGAGAAAGCCTTGGGTTCATCCTCGGATTCATCGGACTGGTGAGCGTGCTGGGCGAATGCCAACGCCAGTCAGGCCTTCGGTTTTCGTGTGTTTCGTGTGTTTCGTGGGCCAGTTCAGTTGTCATTTTTGCGCTCATGGTTTTTTGCCGATGCAGTAGAGGTTTTTGTTTCCGCGGAGAAAAATCCTGCCGTCACTCACCGCCGCGCTGGCGCGGTTTTCCTCGCCGATTTCGTTGGTCGCGAGCACCTCGAGTTTGGCACCGGCTTTCACGACGTACGTTTTTCCGGCGCTGGCGAAATAAATGTTTCCCTCCGGCGTGGCGAACGGACTCGCCCACGTCGAGACGCCGACAAGCCGCTCGTTGAACACGGGCTCGCCGCTCGAAAGTCTGAGGCACCGCAGCGTCTCGGGGTTGTGCGTGCGGAAAATTCCGTCGCCCACGATGATCGCGGACGACAGGCCCTCGGGGATTTGCGGGAAGGTCCATTTCAAATGCGTCGTCGTCACGTCGCCCGCGCCCGTTGGGTCCACGCAGACGGCTTTGCCGCCGCGGCCGCTGTCCGAAAACACCAAGCCGCCGCCGAACGCGGGCGACGACGCATCGCCCGCGGCCTTGCACGTCCAGAGGATTTTTCCCGTCGCGGGATCGAGGCCCTGAAGCGCGTTTGAGGCGCTCACGAGCATCTGCGGTTTGCCACCCACGCTCACGATGACGGGCGTGCTGTGCGCGAAGGCGACCTGCGGGCGTTTCTCCTCCCAGGTGATGTCGCCGGACTTTTTGTCGAACGCGATGAGGCTCGCGGTTTTGCCGTTCTGATCGCAGTCGAGGATCACGGTGTCCTGAAAGAGAATCGGGCTGCTGCCCAGCGCGACATCGAAATTGATTTTCTCCAGTTCCTTGCGCCAAACGATTTTGCCCTCGAAGTCCAGCGCGGCGATGACCGCAGAACCGAACACGACGAAAACATTTTTGCCGTCCGTCGTCGGCGTCGGCGCGCCGTAACCGCCGCGCAAATCCTTCAACAACCACCGGCCCGGCGGCACGGTCACGTCCCAGAGCTGCTTGCCGTCGCTGACCTGAAAACACAGGACGTGATGTTCGAGCGGGTTGTTGACGACGCACGTGACGAACACGCGATCGCCCCAAACGACGGGCGACGAATACGGGTTGTCACTCTTGGGCAGCGGCGCTTTCCACAGAATGTTTTCGCCGGTCTTCGCGTTCCACGTGAGTGGGAGATTTTTTTCCTCGGTGTAACCCAGGCCCGTGGGACCGCGGAACTGCGGCCAGTTCGCGGCCATTCCGGCGAGCGGCAGGAGCAGCAAGGCGAGCGTGGCGAGGCTGAAGGCGATGGAGGCGAACCGTGATGTGGCACCGAGCGACGCGGTGTGAGTTGCAGGAAATTGCGTTCGCGTCGGGTTCATGGAGGGCAAACCTAGAAGTGCGAGAGTGCGAATCAAGCCCGCCCTTTTTTTGCGTCGCGTTTTTCCCGTGGCGCACCGCGCGCCGCCTCACGACTTCGTCACCTGCGGCAATCCCATCCGGCGCATCCGCACCACTTCGTCCC
>JAYVOY010000674.1:0-11402 GCA_043757645.1 Verrucomicrobiota bacterium | reverse complement strand
CTAACTGGCACTAATGGACACTAATGAAATCAGGGCCATCGGGTTGGGCGATTAGTGCTGGTTAGTGTCCATTAGTGGTTAAATCAGCGCTTCCTTAGAGCCTCGTTACCTCGGCTCCTACAAAGGATCGGGGGGTGCCGCGTCGTTCGCGGCGGGCGCGCGTTTCTCGAGCTTCAACCGCGCGACGCGCGGGCCGGCCATTTCGTCCACGCGCAGGGTGAACTCACCGAGGGTGACCACATCGCCTTCTTTTGGGAAACCACCGAGGCGCACGGTGACGAGGCCGCTGGTGGTCGTGACGCCCTCTTGCGCGAGCGGTTCGCCGACGAGATCGGAGAGTTCGTGCAACGGCAGCGCGCCGTCGATGTCCCACGCGGTGTCGCTGTGTTTCACGAGCAGCGGTTTCTCCTGATCGAACTCGTCCTGGATTTGGCCGACGATTTCCTCGAGGACGTTTTCCAACGTCACGAGGCCGAGCGTGTCGCCGTATTCGTCCACGACGAGGGCGAAGTGAAGTTTTCGTTCCTGAAACAATTGCAGGACTTTTTCCAAACGCGCGGTTTCGGGGATGTAAATGATTTTGCGCGCGACGCCCGCGAGGTCCGCGCCGCTGTGGGCGCGGTGGCGTTGGGCGAAAAGATCCTTGATGTGAACGACGCCGAGCGCGCGGTTGAGGTCGCCGTTTTCGCACAAGGGAAAGCGCGAGTAGCGCGTGCTCGCGGCGACGTTGAGGCATTCCGTGAGGCTGGCGCGCGTGTCGAGCGCGACGATTTCGCGGCGGGGGCGCATGACCTCGCGCGCGACGCGGTGGCGGAGGTCGAGGGCGTTGAGCACGATGTCGCGGCCCAGCGCGGTGGCCCCGGCGTTCATCTGGCCGGTGGCGAGCATCAGGCGAAGCTCGTCCTCGGAATGGGTCGCCGATTCGTCGGCGGGCTGGATGCCGAGGAGGCGCAGCAGCGCGAGGGAACTTTCGTTCAGCAACCAGATGAACGGATACGCGGCGAGGTAAAACCATTGCAGCGGATAGGCGATCCACAGCGCCGTCGCGAGCGGATTGCGAATGCCGAAGGACTTCGGCGCCTGCTCGCCGGCGACGATGTGCAGAAAGGTGATCGCGGTGAAACCGACGGCGAACGAGATCGAGTGTTGCGCGCGCGCGGAATCAATTTTGAACGCTTGAAAAACCGGTTGCAGCAGGGCCTCGAAAATCGGTTCGCCGATCCAGCCGAGCGCGAGGCTGGCGAGCGTGATGCCGAGTTGCGCGGCGCTGAGATAGGCGTCGAGGTGCGCGATGATGTGGCGCAGCAGGCGCGCGCGCCGGTCGCCCTTGGTGATGAGCGGTTGCAGTTGCGTGTCGCGGATTTTGACGAGCGCAAATTCCGTCGCGACGAAGAAGCCGTTCATCAAGACCAGCGCGATGACCGCGACGATCTTGAGCAGCAGCATGACTAGGGTGTGCGAGTCCATGCTACAAATGCACCTCACCGAAAATGGCGCGGAGAATGTCCTGCAACGTCACGATGCCGATCTCCTCGTTGCCGGTGCCGAGGACAATCGCGAGGCGCTGGCCGCTGCGTTGCATCCGCTTGAGCGCGTGTTCGAGGCGGAGGTTTTCGCTCAAATAAAGCGCGGGCTGGAGGCTCTGGCCGGCGGTGCGGGCGGCGGTGGGCGCGGTCAAGTAGAGCTGGTGGCGGAGGCTGACGATGCCGGCGACGCGGCGTTTGCCGGCGGTTTCCTGCCAGACGGGGAGGCGCGTGAATTGATGCTCGCGACAGAGCCGCAGCACCTCGGTCATCGGCGTTTGCGCGGTGACGGTGACGACCTTCGACCACGGCAGCGTGAGTTGCCCGAGTGTGGTGTTTTGCAGATCGAGCACGCGGTTGATGAGCTGGCGTTCCTCGTTCGAAAACGCCTGCGCGGAATCCTGCATGAGCGAGCGGAGTTCGGCGCGGTTGCCGAAGAGATGGCCCGTGAACGCCTGCCCGCCGGTCCAGCGCAGCAGGCTGTTCGTGAGGCGCGTGAGCAGCGCGACCGCCGGCGCGAGCAGCCAGTGCAGCAGGCGAAACGGCGTGACGGCGAGGAGGCAGAGGCGGTTCGGAAAGGTTTGGAAAAGCATCTTCGGCAGCAAATCGAAGCACGCGTAAAACAGAAAAACCGCCGCCAAGAACGCGCCCAAAAACGCGAGCGGCGAATGCGCGAACCAGTGCCGCAGCCCGATCACGCCGCACGACACGATGAGGAAATTCGCGAGCGTGTTGCCGATCAGAATGGTCCACAAAAAATTCTCGGGCTGCTCGAGATAACCGTGCAGCACGCGGGCGCGGGCGTGGCCTTTGCGCATCATCTGGCGGATGCGCAACCGGCTCAACGCGAAGACCCCCGCCTCCATTCCCGAGAACAGGAACGACATCGCGAGGCACGCGACGAGCAGCAGCGGGACGAGGCCGGGGAAGTTCATTTCACGCCTCCCCTTTCTTCGGCGCGACGGCGATGAGCAGTTCGCGCACGCGGCGTTCGTCCACCATCGTCGCAGTCAATTTGAGGCCGCGAAAATGCACGGACTGGCCGCTCGCCGGCACGACCTCGAAGAGCGCGACGAACAAGCCGCCCATCGTGTCCACCGACGGCACGTTCGTGAGATCGGGGAATTCGCGGCGAAAATCGTCGAGGCGCATCGTGCCGTTCACGCGCCAACGACCAGGGCCGAGCTTCTCCATCACGAAGCCCTCGGGTTCGCCCTCGCCGCGGATTTCACCGACGATTTCCTCGAGGATGTCCTCCATCGAGACCACGCCCGCAGTGCCGCCGAATTCATCGACGACAATCGCGAGGCCGCGCTGCTGGCGCTGAAAGCTCTGGAACAATTGCAGCAAATTCATGCTCGCCGGGACGAACGACGGGAACTCGATCACCTCGGAAAGATCGATCGTGGGATCGAGGAGCAGCTTCCGCGTGTTGAGAATGCCGACAATCGTGTCGGGCGTGCCGTCGTACATCGGCAGGCGGCGGTGCTGAAATTGGTGCGCGGCGGCGAGCATTTCCTCGAGGCTGAGATTGTCGGCGATGGCGGCCATCTGCGAGCGCGGGCGCATCACTTCGCGGACGGTGCGGCGGTCGAGACGGATGATTTCAAGAATGATTTCGAGTTCGGATTTCGCGAGCGTTCCCTGCTGCACGGCAAGCTCCAGCAACTCCTGATAATCCTCCTCGGTCAGGCGGCTCTGCGGGCGCACCGAGCGCGGAATCACGGCGCGCAGAATCGCGCTGTTCATCCGCTGCGCCACGCGGCGCAACGGCCCGAGCACGCGCAGCAGAAACCACATCGGCGCGGCCACGCGCAGCGACCACGGCCCGGGCGCGCGCACGGCGAGGGCCTTCGGAATCACCTCGCCGACGAGCAGCACCAGCGCGAGCAGCAGCACGATCGTGAGCCGCAGGGACCATTCGTGTTTGTCGAGGGACAGCCACAGGCCGAGCGCGATCATCGCGGCGTTGGCGAAGGTGTTGCCGAGGACGAGCGTGGCGAGGAGGTTCTCCGGTTCGCGCAAAAGTTTCGCGACGGTCGCGCCTTGTGTTGGGGAATTTTCCGCGAGCTGTTGCGCGCGCCATTTGCCGAGGGAAAACAACGCCGACTCCGCGAGCGCGAAGAAAAAACTCAGCGCCGCGAGCAGCAACATCCCGAGCAGGGCGAGGATGTGGGGCGCGAGAACCATGGGCGAAAGGCGCGGGGCGACCGGCTACTTTTTCTCGCGCGCGTAGGCGTCGTACGCCTCGGCGAGGCGCGCGGATTTTTCGTCGCCGGAATGCAGGATGATGCGGTGGCGCAACGCGAGGCGTTCGCCCGCGGCGAGCGTGTGCGCGCCGTCAGGTGCGGCCTTGTCGAGGCTGTGCGTGCCGAAGGGATTGGCGGTGAACAGGCCGTAGGTGCGCACGTGCCACGGCGTGGGATGCCGGAAACTTGAGGGATGATTCAGCATTGCGATGCCGAGCGTCTGCCCCTCGACCGGCCCCTGATAATCAACCCAGCGCGCGCGCGTGCCCCACGCCTTGGCGTCGGTGACGCCCTCGCTCGTGATGATGCGACCGCCTTGTTTGGAATCGACGGCCATCGAGGTCGGCACCCGGATGCTGAAGCCCGCGTCCTTCACGTCGCCGAATTTCACCGGCCCGGCGCTGGCGATGAACTCGATGTCGAAATCAATCACCGTGCTTTCGCCGTGCATTTGAAAACGAATCCGGCGCTCGTCGGTGAAAGCAACCTTGCCGTCCGGCCCGAGATAATCGTCGGTCGTGACGATCGTGGCCTGCGTGGCGTCGGCCTTGAGTTCGCGGAACTCGCGGTGCTTCGTAGCGCCGAGGCGGGCGAGGCGCAGCTTGGCGTAATCAGGCTTCACGCCCTTCTCCTCGAATGTCGCGCGCTCGTGCCAGGTGTCGAAGCCGTTGATGTCCTCGCTGCCGAAATAAATCCCGCGATGATGCGGATGATCGTGCTGCTCGCCGTCCACGGTTTTCATCGGATACGCGCGCGTCATCGCCCGGCCCGTCGGGCCGAAGACGGGCCAGAGAAACGGCTTGTTCGCCTCGGTGACGACGTATTCAGCGACCGGTTTGCCGTTGAACGTGACGGCGACCCCGCGGGGGTTTTTCGCGAGCGCGAAGCCCTCGGCGGCGGGCGCCGAAGTCGGTAGCAGCGGCGAAACGGCGGCGGCGAGCAGACTCAACGCGGTGAACAGCGGGCGGGAAAAGTTTGTGGAGGTGTGTTTCATACCGCGGGCAACGTGCCTGTTTTCGCCGCGGTTTGGCAAGTGTGGGGAGGCGCGTTGAGTGCCCCGGACCGGCGGTGGGCGGGCACACGTTGCGAGCCTCACACCAGCGGGTTCCAAACTTTGACAAAACCGAAGCCTTCAAAGTCCCTCACATTCACGGTGGCGAACTCGGTGACGCCCTGACGGAGGAGCGAGAGGGCGGAACGCCAATCGCAGGCGCGGCGGCGGGCAAAGTTGTTTTCGCGGAGGCGCGGCCAGAGGGTGTCATGAAACGCGCGACTGTCGGGCGGAAAACCGATGATCTGCCAGCGCGGGTGCTGGCGGAAGGTCTCGCAGACACCGGCGGCTGCGGCGGTGGTGAGCGGTCGGCTCAGGACGGCGGGGTTGCGGAGGAGTCCGTAAAGTTCCAAGAGAATGAACTCGGAAATCGCCACGTCGCGCCGATCGGCGAGCGATTCGACAAACGCGACGGCGGATTCGTGATCGGCGTTCCGGCTCTCGACGGCGGGGAACAGTATGTTCGTGTCGAGGGAGATCATCGGCGGCGGAGGCTGCGGGTGGACTCGTCCTCCGCGGCATGGTTGTGGAGTTCGCTGAGGGGGACTTTCGTGCCGCCGCCATTGATGCGTGGCAGTTTCCAGTCCTTGCCGCGGGTCGCCGGAGCTTGGGGAAAGCGGGCGAGGAAAAGTTCAATTCCCCGACGGGTGATTTCCGCGAGGGAGATTTCCCGTTCGGCGGCGAAGCGTTTGGCGCGCGCGTGGAGCTCGGCGGGCAGTTGGATTTGGGTGCGTATCATGATGTTGATCCTACATCGCCTAGAATTGCTGTCAAAACAACAGCACACGTTCGCCGGCCCTTCGTGGTCGCTAAAATTTTGTGACCGTGAAGGGCGCGTCGAACCAGAGGCCGTTGAAGTCGAGTTGGAGTCCGGGCGGTTCGAAGTCGCCGGCGACCCAGAGGACTTCGTTGCGCGTTTGGAGGAGCGCGTGGGCTTCGGCGAACATCTCGGGATCGAGCGTGAGGATTTGGTAGCGCTGGCGGCGGAGGTCTTCGCGCGTCATCGCGGTGACGAGGCGCGCGGTGGCGGCGGGGTCGTGCTTGAGGATCCAGATTTCGGCCTCGGGAACTTTCACGGCGAGTTTGTTGAGTTTGCCGGTGCCGCAGTCGGCGCATTCGATCCAGAGTTTCGGGCGGAGTTCGTAGTCGAGTTCCACGAGGTCGGGGACGAAGGGGATGTTGTCGTTGTGCAGATTGGGTCCGAGTTGCAGGCGCGGGCGGTAGAAGAGCAGGAAGGCGAAGAGTTTCACCAGGACATGGGCCGTCGTCTCGGTGTCGTCGCGCCCAATGAAAATGCGTTCGGGCAGGTCGCGCCGCCGATCCTGGCTGGTCAGGGTGAAGCTGTACTTCGCGCTCATGCAGGGGCGTCAGTGACGCAGGGGCGGGAAGGTGATTCAGGGCGCGGGCGGGTGCAAGCGTCGTCGCGGCGCGGTGGGCAACGCGCTCCGTTTCCGTTCGGGGCCGTGCTGCGATGACCCGCGGGTCTGCATTCGTGCCGTGCAAGTTCATTTCCTTCGACACACGAATGCGGGGTCACTACGGTCCGCCGATGCCCCGGAGAGCACGACGGATTCGTCGGCCCGAGCGGGCGCGCATTTATGAGCAAACCAAACCTGTTCCAGTCTGTGGCCGCCGCGCTTGCGGTGGCGTTCTCCCTCGCCCACGCCGCCCACGCCGCGGCGCCGATCAAGACGGCGACGGTCGGCACGCCGGCGGTGAAGGGCATCAATGTCATCAGCTTCGCGCCCGCGGGCGTGTTGTTGATTGGTGATGGTCCCGGCGCGCAATTGATCGCGGTCGAGACCGGCGACACGACGCTGGTGCCGTGGACCGTGGCGCGCGTGGATAAGATTGACGAGAAACTCGCGGCGAAATTGGGCACGACCGCGGCGGGCATTGAGATTCTGCATCTCGCGGTGAATCCCGCGTCGCACACGGCCTACCTCGCGGTGCGCAAACAGGACGACAAGAAGCACGTGATTTTGACCGTGAATGGCGCGGGCAAGATCGGGGAATTCAGTTTGGAAAACGTGAGGCACGCCGTGCTCCCGCTGCCCAGGGGCGAGAAGTCCTCCGTCAGCCGCGTGACGGATGTGGCGTGGGCGGGCGACCGCGTGCTGGTGGGCGCGCTGGCGAGCGAGGAGTTCGCGTCGAAGGTGTTTTCGTTCGCCGCGCCGCTCGATCCGGCCACGCCCGCGCGCGGTTTCAGCACCGAGACGTATCACGTCGCGCACGGCAAATGGGAGACGCGCGCGCCGATGACGAGCCTGATGCCGATGGAGGAGAACGGAAAAAAATATGTCGTGGGCGCGTTCGCCTGCACGCCGGTGGTGCGGTATCCGATCGATGATTTGAAGCCGTTGGCGCAGGTCAAGGGCGAGAGCGTGATCGAGCTGGGCTCGGGCAATCAGCCGCTGAACATGTTCACGTATCAGAAGGACGGGAAGTCGTACATCTTGATGAACACGCACCGGTTTCACCATGCCAAGAAACCGTTTGGGCCAAGTCCTTATTGGACCGTCCGCATCGACAGCAGTCTCGTGAGCGAGAAATCGAACCTGAATGAAAAGGCCGTCCGGCGCTTGGATGCGAAGGGCGAACCCACGGTGGCGGGAATCAAGCTGATCGAGGCCTATCACGGCGTGATGCACCTCGACAAACTGGACGAGAGCAAAGCGCTGACCTTGCAGCAGGACGCGCAAAAGGGGCTGGCGCTGGCGGCGCTGGATTTGCCGTAACGCGGCGCGACTCATGTTCGTGGCGAGTCGTGACGGCGGCGCGGTGGGGCGAACCCGGTGGGTGCGGTTCGTCTTCACCGCACTCTTTTTTTCCTCGCCGCGATTGCACGCGGCGGAGGGCGCGCTGCAAATCCGCGCGGAGGCGGATCCCGTCCGAGTCACCGTTAGCGCGCAAATTCCCGAGCCGGTGCGCGCGCGAATTCCCAGCGGACGTCTCACGCAGGAGCAGGGTGAGGCGTGGTTGCGGTTGTTTCTCGTTGCCAGCGAGACGACAGCCACCGCGGGAATGGAGTCGATGCTGGGGAATTACGAGCGGCGTGAGGCGACGCTGCAATTCGCGCCGCGCCACGCGCTGGTGCCGGGGCAGCGGTATCGCGCGGTGGCGGAGTGGGGCGGGGGAGTGACGGCGCGTGCGGAATATCAAGTGCCGGAGCGGGCCGCGACGGCGCCCACGCGCGTCGTGGCGATTTATCCGGGCGCGGCGGAACTGCCGGCGAACCAGCTCAAATTCTATCTGCACTTCTCCCAGCCGATGCGGCAGACGCGCGGGATTTTCGAGCACCTCGATTTGCTCGGGCCGAATGGCCAGACCGTTGAAGATCCGTGGCGGCGGACGGAATTGTGGAACGAGGACGGCACGCGCCTGACGCTGTTGATTCACCCCGGACGCATCAAACAAGGCCTCGTGCTGGGCGCGCTGCTCGGGCCGGTGTTGGAGCCGGGGCAGGCGTACACGTTGCTCGTTCACGGTACGATGCTCGACGCGGCGGGGCGGCCTTTGGCGACTGCCTTCACGAAAAAATTCCGCACCCGCGCTGCCGAGCGCACGGTGCCACAGATGAAAGATTGGCGAGTCACCGCGCCGCGCGTTGCGACCAGCGAGCCGGTGTCGCTCACGTTTTCGCGGCCGATGGATCGGGCGTTGTTGGAGCGCTTGGTGAGCGTGAAGGATGACCTCGGGGAAACGGTGGCTGGCCGGGTCGAAATCCGTTCCGACGAAACTGTTTGGATGCTCCATCCCCACCGTCCTTGGCGTGACAGGAAATACATCGTCGTGGTGGACTCACGACTTGAGGACCTTGCGGGAAATTCTCCGGCGCGATTGTTTGACGCGGCCTTTTCCGATGCGGAGATCTCGACGGCTCCGTTGGAAATTCTGTTTCACCCGGTTCCACGCTGAGCCGTAACGATGCCGTGGGAGCGCCGCCGTCTCGGCGGCTCCCACCGTCCAAAGGCGGCGGCGGCGGCGGGCGTTTTCCGCAGTGCAAAATGTTCCCGGAACGGGGAACCAAAAGAGGCTGTGTGAGTGGCCCTCGCGAACTTCCCACGCCCGGAGCCGCTGCGACGGCGGCGGTCCTGCCCACGGCATCGTTACGGCTGAGGCGGCATCCCTTCCAGCCGGTGTTTCCGTGCCTGGGCACGCGATTCCCCGCTCGACATCAGGAGGGCGAAACCTATTTTCTCGCGCTCAATTATGACTGACCCGCGCTACCCGAAACTCGCCCACCTGCTCGTCAATTATTCCGCGTGCCTGAAAAAGGGTGAACGCATTCTCTGCGACATGATCGACGTGCCGGATGAGTTCACGGTGGAACTCATGCGCGCGGCGCGGCAGGTCGGCGCGATTCCGCTGGTGGAGGTGCGGCACAGCCGCGTGACCCGCGAGATCGTCCGCGCGACGGATCAGGCGCACGCGGCGCTCGTCCGCGATGTCGAAATGTTCCGGATGAAAAAAGTGCAGGCCTACATTGCGATTCGCGGGAGCATCAATGCCAATGAGTCCAGCGACGTCGCGAGCGACAAGATGGTTTTGTACTCGAAGGTGCTGCGGCCCGTGCTGGATTACCGCGTGAACAAAACGCGCTGGTGCGTGCTGCGCTGGCCCACGCCGAGCATGGCGCAGGCGGCGGGGATGAGCACGGAGGCGTTCGAGAATTTCTTCTTCGAGGTTTGCACGATGGATTACGGCCGCATGGCCAGGGCGATGGTGCCGCTGCAAAAGCGCATGAGCAAAGCCGACCGCATCCACATTAAAAGCCCCGGCACGGACCTCACGTTCAGCATCAAGGGCATTGGCGCGATTCTGTGCGAGGGGCTGCGGAACATTCCCGACGGCGAGGTGTTTTCGTGCCCGCTCAAGAATTCGGTCAACGGACACATTCAGTTCAACACGCCCACGCTTTATTCCGGCACGCGGTTTGAAAACATCCGCCTCGAGTTCGCCAAGGGCAAAATCATCAAGGCCACCGGCAGCAACCAGGCCCGCCTGGATGAGATTCTCGACACCGACGCCGGCGCGCGCTACATCGGCGAATTCTCGCTCGGCTTCAACCCGCACATCATGAGTCCGATGTGCGACATTCTTTTCGACGAGAAGATTGCCGGCTCGCTGCACTTCACGCCGGGCCAGGCTTACGAGGTCGCGGACAACGGGAATCGCTCGGCGGTTCACTGGGACATGGTGCTGATCCAGCGCAAGGAATGGGGCGGCGGCGAAGTGTGGTTCGATGACGAGCTGATTCGGCAGGACGGAATTTTCCTGCCGAAGGATTTGCAGCCGCTGAATCCGGAGAATTTGAAATAGGCTCCGCCGGGGCGGCGGCGCTGGTGAGCGCGTGCGGAAAACCCGGAGACGAATGGGAGTTCGTGTCCGGGTTTTGCTTTTCGATGGGGCTGGGGGGAGATGAGCTCTGGGGCGGGATTGTGCGATTGGGTCGGGGGGAAAGTTAGAGCCTCGTTACCTCGGCTCTCACAAATTTAACGAGGGCGCTTCGCGAGTTCTTTTCACAATCCCGTCGGGTGATCGAGGAAGCTCCACGGGACTTTGAACTTTGCCGCGAGATGCTCCGCGAGGGCTTTGACGCCGAAGGTTTCCGTCGCGTAATGGCCGCCGTAGAAAACGTTCAAGCCGAGGTCTTCCGCCAGCGCGTAGGTCCAGTGCGGGCCTTCGCCGGTGATGAAGGTGTCCACGCCCTCGCTGGCGGCGAGCTTGAGATTCGCGCCCGCGCCGCCGGTGACGATGCCGATGCGGCGACACGTCGCACCGCCGCCGGGGAGCAGTTTCGGCGGTGCGCCGAGCGCGGTCGTGAGGCGGGCTGTGAGTTCCTCGCGCGAGAGATTGGTCGTGCTTTGGAGGCCGATGAATTGGCCCTTCTCGAAGAAGAATGGTTTGCGGCGGCGCAGGCCGAGAGCGGCGGCGAGGCGGGCGTTGTTGCCGAGTTGCGGGTGGGCGTCGAGCGGCAGGTGCGAGCTGTAAACGGCGAGGTTGTTTGCCATCAGGCACTGGAGAAGTTCGCGGCGACGGCCCGTCCACGGATGGCTCGGTCCCCAGAACAAGCCGTGATGCACGAGCAGCAAATCCGCGCCCGCGGCGGCGGCGAGTTTCACTGTCGTCAGCGACGCATCGACGGCCGCGGCGATGCGGGTGACGGCGCCGTCGTTCTCGACTTGCAGGCCGTTGGCCGCGCCCTCCCAGTCGCGAAATTCCGCGGTGCGCAGGAGGCGGTCGCAGTGGGTCACAACGGTGGCGAGCAGAGAATTCGGCATGGGCGGATGGAAACAGAATCAAGCATTGGCGCAAGCCCACCGGCTTCAGCCGTAACGATCCGTGGGACCGCCGCCGTCTCGGCGGCTCACACCGTCCGAATGAGGCGAAGGCGGGCGTTTTCCGCAGTTCAAAATGTTCCCGGAACGGTGAACCAAAAGATGAAGTGCAAGTGCCCTCGCGGACTCCCCACGCCCTGAGCCGCGGATGGAACGGGCAACCTGCCGGTGCCACCCATTCCTGTTTCGGCGTTCAGGCTGAACCGTAACTATGGAATGGGCGAACCGCCGCCGTCTC
>JAYVOY010000673.1:0-11403 GCA_043757645.1 Verrucomicrobiota bacterium | reverse complement strand
GCAGTCTGCGCGGGAAAAATGCACTTGCAAAAGGATTGCGCCAATCGTGCAAACGCGTTGCCGCACGCGGCCGCCCCAAGTGCGGGGCGCGCGGTGCGGACGCCGGGAGCCGCCGGGACGGCGGCGCCACGGGGGCCGTGCGCGGAGGCGCCCGCCTGAGCGAATTAGCCGAAGTTGTCGTTGAAAGCCGATGCCACCTAGACTAACGTGCCGCGCTCCAAAAAAGGATGCCGGCGTCTGTGGGTGGGTTTGGCTTCCGTGCCAGACTCGAAAAACGGGGCCGAAATGGAAGGGCAAAACATGCGATTGGAAGAATTGAAATCGAGCCGGGCAAAGCCCGCTTCGGCGGGCACCCTCATCTGCTCGAAGTGCGGGGAAAAGAACGCGGACGACGGGCGGATCTGCAAAAGTTGCAAGCAGGGGTTGTACGTGAATTGCGCGGTCTGCGGGCAGGAGAATTTGCGCGCCCGGTCGCGGTGCAGTTCCTGTTCGCATCATTTGCGCACGACGTGGCTGCGCAGCGCCAAACGATTCTTCATCGACGAGCACGGCATGTTGATTCTCAAGGTGTGCTTGGTCGCCGTGGTGTCGATGGTGGCGACGAAGGTGATTTTGAAAATGGCCGAGGTGGACGCCCCGGAGCCAAAAGCAAAGCCCGCAGCGGCTGGAGAAACCGCCGCGCCGGCGGTGCCAGCCGTCGTGGCGAAGACACCGAGCACGACCAAGCCGAAACCCACTGAGCCGAAGCCCACTGTGTTGGGAGTAACGACCCCGCCCGGAAAGCCCGCCCCCGATCCGAATGCGCCCAAACGCGCGTTGCCGCCCGAGGAGGTAATCATGGACGGCTGGAAGGCGCGGTATTGCGACGTCACGATCACGAACGGGATCGTCACGATGAAGGGCAAGGGGGTGCCGGCGAAATACGCCGAGCTTTACACGGGACCGTTTTTCAATTTTTACGCGGGCAATCGCGAAGGCCCCGGCGTGATCAAATTCCGCGTCCGCAGCGCGGGCGGTGGGCCGGGCAAGATCGATGTGCTGCCGGGCGGGACGGAAACGCCGCTGAACGAAATCCGGTCGGTGCCATTTGTGATGTCGGGTGGCGATTGGCAGGAGATCAGCGTGTTGCTCTCGCAGAACGGCCCGCTGGGCGTGGTCCGGTTGTATCTGCCGTCGCAGAAGCAGCCGGTGCAGGTGGACTGGATCGAGTTGGTTTCCGCGGGGCGGCACAAGCGGTGGGATTTCTGAGCCGAGCGGCCCGCGGTTCGGCCCCTGGAGGCCGCGGCGGGCGGCGATTTTCGCGGTGGTTGCGCGCACCGGCGCCGGCGGTTTTGTCCGCGGCGCCGGTGTTTTTTTGGGAGGAGCCGAAGGGTGTCGCTCGTGCTTTTTGCCGGGGCGGGAATCTCACCCGGTTTCCGCCACGCACGCCCCGCGGGTTTGAAATTTTCGATTTGAAATTTCAGAACGCATCCCCCGCCGTTTGGAAATTTGAAATCTCGAATTTCAGATCGTGCCGAAAATCGGCCGGGCGGGCGGCCCCGTTTCGCGGCGTGTCCCCGCGCCGCCCGCGTCCGTCGCCTTGACGCCCCGCCGTCGCGCGTGGTTAAGTCCGCACCACGGTTTCACTCTGATTATGCCCACCTACGAATACAGTTGCGGGAAATGCGACCACCACTTTGAGCTGGCCCAACCGATGTCCGCGGCGACCCTCACCATCTGCCCGAAGGAACTTTGCGGGATGAAAAAATGGGGCAAGGGCAAGGTGAAGCGCGCCATCAGCGGCGGCGCGGGATTGCTGTTCAAGGGCAGCGGTTTTTACATCACCGATTATCGCAGCGAGAGCTACAAGGCGGCCGCCAAGAAGGATTCCGCGGGCGGTGGGGGCGAAAGCTCGGGCAGCGCGAAGGCGGATTCCGCCGCGGGCGGGAGCGCGAGTTCGACCGCGAGCGCGACTCCGAGCACCAGCGCCGGCGGCACTGCGAGCACGCCGAAGAAACCGGAGTCCAAGCCCGCCAAACCGGCCACTCCGAAAAGTTAGGCCCGCATGAAGGCGAGGTCGTCCCGAGGCCCGCGCAGGGAGTCCGCGGCTTTAGCCGCGGGACGTTCGCCGTGAAGGAGGCCCCGCAAATTTTCCAGACTGCCGCGAGCGCGAACGCCGGGCCTAAAGGCGGGACTCCGCACCCTGAGCGGCCACGGCCACCCGCGTCCGGCGAGGAACATTCCCGCACCCGCGCCAAGCTCGCGCTGGCGCTGGCCACATTGCTCGCGCTGGCCGCCGCCGCATCCGCCGCCGCCCCGTTCAACCAACCGCTCGCCGTGACGAGCCGGTCGGGCCAGTTCATTGTCTATCGCCCCAGTCCGTCGGTGGCGGACACCGATCCGCCGCACGCGCTGACTGCCACCGGCGAAATCCAGCTCGAACAAGGCACGCTCGCCATCACGTGCGATCGCATCCGCACCGTGCTCTTGCAGGAACTGGGCGCGGTGGATCTCGCGCCGGGGAAAATTTACATCCACCTCAAACCCGCGGGGCCGGACGCGGAGATCATGCTGAAACCGCTGCGTTTTTCCACGGGCTGGCAGTACCAACTCTGGCTGCCCACGCGGCTCGAACGCACGCGCCTGGTCACCGCGATCACGCACACGCTGTTGCAGGAGCTGGCCAATCGCCACGCGGGCGCACGCCCGGCCAACGTGCCGCAATGGCTCGTCGAGGGCCTGACGACGCAGGTGCTCATCGCCGGCGGCCCCGCGCTCGTGCCCGAGCCGCGCCGCGTGCTCGTCGTCGATGTCACGCCGCGCGATCATTTCACGCAGGCCCGCGACCTCTTGCGCCGGCACGGAGCCTTGTCGTTTTCCGACCTGAACATGCCGTCCCCGTCGCAACTCAGCGGTCCCGGCTGGGCGGCGCACCAGGCGTCGAGCCAGATTTTTATCGCGAGCCTGTTGCGCTTGAATCGCGGCAACCAATGCCTGCTCCAGTTCACGCGCGAGCTGGGGAATTTTCTCAACCCGCAACTGGCCTTCATGAAAGCCTTCGGCGAGCACTTCCAATCCGCGCTTGAGGTCGAAAAATGGTGGTCCGCCACCGCGCTCAATTTCACCGGGCGCGATCATCGCATGAACTGGACCCAGGCCGTGAGCCTGCAACGCCTCGACGAAATTCTGCAAACGCCCCTCGAAATCCAGAACGCCGCGGGCCAGCCCGCACGCCGCCAATCCGCGCGGCTGCAGGACGGACTGAGGCAGCTCGACTTCGCGCAGCAGCGGCAGTTGTTCACGGGCACCCTGCGGCATCTTGAAATCCTGCAGGGCAACGCGCCGCCCGATCTCTCGCGGCTGGTGATCGATTACCGCGACACGCTCGCCAATTACCTTCAGGAACGCGGCCGCGCGGACATCCGCTCCGACCTGCGCAACCGCATCACCGGCGCGCACGCCGCGATCATGGAAGCCACCGTCCGCCAACTCGACCTGCTTGATGTCATCCGCGAGGATTTTCGGAAAACCGGCGAAGTCGAGGCCGCCAACGCCGCGGCGAAACGCTGAGAAACCCCGGCCCCGCCCGCTGGCGGAACGCCGCCGTCCCGGCGGCTCTCGGCGTGCGTCAACGCGGCACTGCGCCTTGCCCGCTTGCTCCCCGGCCACTTTCCGGCCTCCTCGGACGGCTGCCGCCCATGACTCTGACAGCGGTCTTTTCCGTGGCCCAAGCCGCCGGGACGGCGGCGCCACGCCCGCGCCACGCCTGCCGTCAACCAGTTCGGGCGGTCCGCTTGACACCTCAAAGCTCCTACATATAGTCCGCCGCACATGGATAATCATGAGGCAGACGGCCCGGGAGAGACAGCCGACCCGGCCGCTGCGGCGGTCCTAACCCAGTTGAAAAAATTCCACAGTGCCGGTCGCGGTTACTGGGCGAACGTCTCCGACCACGATTGGAATGACTGGCGCTGGCAGCTCAAGCACCGCCTCACGTCGCTCGCGCAACTCGAACGGCTTCTCCCCACGCTCACCCCCGAGGAACGGGCCGGCACGCAACTCGCCAACACCAAACTGGCGATGGCCATCACACCGTATTTTTTCAACCTCATCGACGCCTCCGACGAGCACTGCCCGATCCGCCTGCAAGTCATCCCGCGCCTCGAGGAAACCCACACCGCGCCGTGGGAAATGACCGATCCGTGCGGCGAGGATTCGCATTCGCCCGTGCCCGGCCTCGTGCATCGCTACCCCGATCGCGTGCTGTTTCTCGTCACCGACCGGTGCGCCGCGTATTGCCGTTATTGCACGCGCTCGCGCTTGGTGAGCAACGCGACGGGCTACGATTTTCATCCAAACTTCGAGCAGCAAATTGATTACATCCGCAAGACGCCGGCGATCCGCGACGTGCTCCTGAGCGGCGGCGATCCGCTGCTGTTGAGCGATGAAAAACTTGAGACGCTGCTCGCGCGATTGCGCGCGATTCCGCACGTCGAGTTTCTTCGCATTGGCACGCGCATTCCGATTTTTCTGCCGCAACGCATCACGCCCGCGCTCTGCGAAATGCTGCGGCAGTTTCACCCGCTCTTCCTCAGCGTTCACTCGAATCACCCGCGCGAACTCACGACCGAAGTGCGCGACGCGCTCGGGCGTTTGGCCGACGCGGGCATCCCGCTCGGCAACCAATCGGTGCTGCTCAAGCACGTGAACGACACGCCCGCGGTCATGCGCGCGCACGTGCAAAAGCTGCTGCTGTGCCGCGTGCGGCCCTACTACGTTTATCAGTGCGACCTCATCGCCGGCTCCGCGCATCTGCGCGCGAGCGTGCGGCAGGGTCTCGAGGTGATGGAAAGTCTGCGCGGCCACACGACGGGTTACGCCGTGCCGCAATACGTGATCGACGCGCCGGGCGGCGGCGGGAAGGTGCCGGTGAATCCCGAGTACGTCCTCAGCCGCAATGCGGACCGCGTGGTGATCCGCAACTTCGAGGGCCGCATCTTCGAGTATCCCGAGGCCCGCGACGGCACGCCACTCGGCGCCGCGCCGCGCGAAATCGAGGAGCCGGAACTGGTGTGATTGGCCGCAGCCGCGCCGGATCGCGGCCCGGGTGAGCGGAGTTCGACGCGGCACTCCATTCGGAGTGCCGCCTTCAGGCGGTACGGAAGTCCGAACCCCACGCCGTCGGCAATTGAGTAGCCCTACGCATTGCCTAATCCGGCGGAGTTCCCTAGTCTGGCCCGCATTATTCGATCATGTGGATCGAACAAAAAAACAAACTGAACGTGAGCACGAAACACATTTGGAAATTTTATCGCGCGGGTGGCTTTGACCAAGTTCGCCTGGAAACCGGAGCCGATCTCCTGAACCTCGAAAACCTCGACCAGAAACTTTGGGTCGCCCTCGCCTGCCCCACGCGCGGCATCGAGTTCGATCCGAAGACGCTGGACCTCATCGACCTCGACAAGGACGGCCGCATCCGCGCCCCCGAGTTGATCGCCGCCACGAAGTGGGCGGGTGAGGCACTCAAGAACGCCGACGATCTCCTCAAATCTTCCGCTTCCCTCGCCCTCAGTTCCATCAACGACGCGACTCCCGCAGGCAGGCAACTGCTCGCCTCGGCCAGGCAAATCCTCACCAACCTCGGCAAGAAGGACGCCACGTCCATCGCCGTCGAGGACTTCGCCGACCCGACCAAAATCTTTTCCCAGACCGTGTTCAACGGCGATGGCATCGTGCCCGCTGAGGCTGCGGACGACGCCGACACCAAGGCCGTCATCACCGACATCCTCGCGTGCCTCGGCGCTGAGACCGACCGCAGCGGCAAGCCCGGCGTGGGCCAGGCGAAGGTCGATCAGTTCTTCGCCGATTGCGCCGCGTTCTCGGATTGGAACAGAAAGGCGGAGACCGACGCCGCCAGCATCCTCCCGCTCGGGGCCGACACCGGCGCCGCCGTGGGTGCCGTCAAGGAGGTCAAAGCCAAGGTGGACGACTACTTCTCGCGCTGCCGCCTGGCCGCGTTTGATCCCCGCGCCCTCGCGGCGTTGAATCGCGAGGAAAAGGAATATCTCGCTCTTGCCGCCAAAGATCTCTCGATCACGGCCGCCGAAGTCGCCGGCTTCCCGCTCACCAAAATCGAGGCCGGTCGTCCGCTGCCGTTGAGCGAGGGGATCAATCCCGCGTGGGCCGGGGCGCTGGCCACGTTGCAGGCGTCGGTCGTCAAGCCGTTGCTCGGCGACCAAGCCACCCTCACCGAAGCCGAATGGTCCGCCCTCGCTGCGAAGGTTGCGGCGTACGAGGCGTGGGCCGGCTCCAAGGCCGGCGCGAGCGTCGAGAAGCTCGGACTCCAGCGCGTCCGGGAAATTCTCGCGGGCAAGAGCCAGGCCGCCGTCGCCGCGTTGCTCGCCAAGGACAAGGCCCTCGAACCCGAGGCCGCCGCGATGGGTTCCGTCGAGAAGCTCACGCGCCTCAATCGCGACCTCTTCCAACTCATCAACAACTTCGTCTCCTTCCGCGACTTCTACAGCCGCAGCGCCAAGGCGATCTTCCAAGCGGGCACGCTTTATCTCGACGGCCGCAGTTGCGAATTGTGCGTTCACGTCACCGACGGCGGCCGGCACGCCGCGATGGCGGGGCTGGCCAAGACTTACCTTGCCTACGTTGATTGCACGCGCCCCGCGGGCGAAAAAATGACCGTCGCCGCCGCCTTCACCGATGGCGACACGGACAATCTCATGGTCGGCCGCAACGGCATTTTCTACGATCGCAAGGGCCGCGACTGGGACGCGACCATCACCAAGATCATCGACAACCCGATCAGCATTCGGCAGGCCTTCTGGTCGCCCTACAAAAAGTTCGTCCGGATGATTGAGGAACAGGTCGCCAAGCGCGCCGCCGCCGCGGAAGCCACGGCCGATGCGAAGGTGGCGGGGGCCGCCACCGCCGTCAGCACCGCCGACAAAACCAAGGCCGCCCCGCCGGAACCCAAGAAAATGGACATCGGCGTCGTCGCCGCGCTGGGCGTCGGTGTCGGGGCCATCGGCACTCTGTTCGGTGGGTTGGTTTCGGGCTTCATCGGTCTCGGCGCGTGGATGCCGCTCGGTCTCCTCGGCATCATCCTCGCCATCTCCGGCCCCTCGATGCTCGTCGCGTGGCTCAAGCTGCGCCAGCGCAACCTCGGTCCGATTCTGGACGCCAACGGCTGGGCGGTGAACGCCAAGGCCAAACTCAACGTGCCCTTCGGCGGCGCGCTCACCGACGTGGCGAAACGCCCGGCAGGCTCCGAGTACAACGCGGTCGATCCGTTTGCCGAAAAAGCGAGTCCGTGGCCCAAGCTCATCGTGCTGGCCGTCGTGCTGTTCCTCGCCTACTCGGTGTTGGACAAGCTCGGCAAAATCAACGAGTGGACCGACGGCAAGTTCGGAACCCCGGCCAAGGCTGCCGTCGAGGCCCCGGCGGTTGCCACTCCCGCCCCCGCACCGGCCAAGTAACCGTTCGCACTCACACCACCGCCCGGACTCCCCGCGAGTCCGGACTTTTTTTGCTGACAGTCCCCACAGAGAGAAGCCCTTGGGCGACGGTCCGGTTACAACTTGAAAATCCACCCCTTTTTCTTTGTTAAATTCCGAACGAATGATACCTTGGTCGGGCCTTCCGGGATGGAATTGCGCAGGTGAAATTCGGAGACCGGTGGGACCAAGGCGGTTCACTGAAAAGTTGAAGATCTCAAGGATCGCGGGATGGCCCGAGGCACTCAGGACAGAAAATTAAAGCTGGCCGATTTGTAACGTCACATGCTGTTCATATTGTCAGCCGTATTGTCCTACGCCCTCGGGTTTTTTGCCTTCCGAGAACTCCGCAAGCTCGGGCTGATCGACCAGCCCAACGCCCGCTCCAGCCACCAGCAACCCACCGTTCGCGGCGGCGGCGTGGCGGTGATGAAGACCATTCTCCTCGGCCTTGGCCTCATCACCTTCCGCCGCCTGGATCCGACGATGCTGGTGATCCTGTGCGCCGCCGCCACGCTGGCAGTCGTGTCGTTTGCCGATGACTGGAAATCCCTGCGCGCCAGCGTGCGTTTCCTCTGCCACACGCTGGCGGCGGTCGCCGCTCTGTTCGCGTTCCGGGCCGCGGTCCCGGCGCTCACGATTTCCGAGGAGCTAACCTGGACCCTCCCGCCACTGCTGGCGCTCGGCCTCGGGTTCCTCTGGTTCGCCGGCTACACCAACGCGTTCAATTTCATGGACGGCATCAACGGGCTGGCCGCCGGTCAGGCCGTGGCCAGCTCCCTCGGCCTCGTGCTGATCACCGGACTGGCCACCGGAAAATGGAACGACACCCCCACGCTCGCCGCGCTCGCCATCGGTGGTGCCGCGCTCGGCTTCCTGCCCCACAATTTTCCGAAGCCCCGCATGTTCATGGGCGACGTCAGCAGCGCCCCGCTGGGATTTCTCCTGGCCGTCGTCACCGTGTGGATCGCGCACAAAAACGGCTGGTGGCTGATGATTCCCCTCGCGCTGCTGCACGCCAACTTCGTCCTCGACACGGCCCTCACGTTGCTGCGGCGAATGGCGCGGGGCGAACGCTGGTACGCCCCGCACCGCGAACATTTCTATCAGCGCTTAATCCGCTCGGGCAAAAACCACACCTTCGTCACCAGCGTGGAAATGGCCCTGCAAGGCGTGGTCATCCTCGCGATGGCGGCCTACGTGAAGGCCGACTCTGCGGGACGGCTGGCGCTGATTGGCGCGGTCCTGTTGCTCTGGGCGAGCTTTTTCACCTACGCCGAAATTCTCTTCAACCGCTCGCAACGCAGCGTCGTCGTCAGCGCCGACGACGCTGAACCCGCCGCCCAACCCCTGATCGCCAGCGCCGATTAACCCGGCGCGCGTTCCCGCGCCGCTCCTCCGCATTATTTCCGCGTCCAGCCGCGCGCGCTGTGGGCCGATCCGGATTTCAAGTGCGCGCGGGGTTCGGCGTGAAACTCAGGCTGGAATCCCCGCGGCGGATAACAGATGTTCGCCGCGCGACAAATGAACCCGCCGACCTACCAAGTCCTCCTCCTCGAGCACGACGCTGAATTCGTGCGCTACCTCCGCCCCATGCTCGGGCAGACCAAAGCCGCCGCGTTCGACGTTTCCGAGGCGGCCACCGTGGCCGAAGGCCTCCACCACCTCGTCGCGTTGCGTCCGGATGTCGTCATCCTTGACCTCGCCATTCCCGATGGCGCCGGACTTCCCAACATTGGCCTGCTGCAAAGCCTCGATGCCACCGTCCCCATTCTCGTGTTCGGGAAAACCGATGACGAAACCCTCGCCCTCGAGGTCAAACACGCCGGCGCCGCCGACTACCTCATCAAGACCCAGCTCACCCCGCCCTTCCTCAGCCGCGCCATCATTTACGCCATCGAACGGCATCAGCACGAAAACCAGTTGATCGCCGCCGAGCAGAAATACCACGGCTTCTTCGATCACCTTGTCGAGGGCGTTTTCCAAACCTCCCTCGACGGCCACTACCTCATGGCCAACAACGCCCTCGCCCGCATTTACGGCTACGATTCCGCCGAGGAACTCACCGCCAGCGTCACCGACATCGCCCGCAAGCTCTACGTCGAGGAGGGCCGCCGCGCCGAGTTCATCCGCCTCATGCAGGAGCACGACACCGTCGTGGATTTTCAGTCCCGCATTCATCGCAAGAACGGCGACATCATCTGGATCACCGAAAACGTCCGCGCCATCCGCGACGCGGCCGGCCAGCTCCGCTTCTACGAGGGCACCGTCGAGGACATTTCCGCGCAAAAACTCACCGCCGAAAAACTCCGCGACTCCGAGCACCTCTATCATTCCCTCGTCGAAAACCTGCCCCAGAATATTTTCCGCAAAGACCTCGCGGGCCGCTTCACCTTCGCCAACCAGCGCTTCTGCCAGACGGTCGGCATCCCCCTGGAAAAAATCCTCGACCGCACCGACGCCGAATTGTTCTCCGCCGAAATGGCCGCCAAATACCGCGCCGACGACCGCCACGTCCTGGAAACCGGCGCACCCCTCGAGACCGTCGAGACCCATCCCCTCAACCCCGGCGAAACCCTCTACGTTCAAGTCGTCAAAACCGCCCTGCGCGACGCGTCGCAAAAAATCATCGGCCTCCAAGGCATCTTCTGGGACATCACCGCCAAGCGCCGCGCCGAGACCCAACTCCAGGACGCCAACACCACGCTCGACCGGCAGCGCGGCGTCCTGAAGGCCCAGAATGACGAACTCCAAAAAGACCTCCGCATGGCCTGCGAGTTCCAACAAAATCTGCTCCCCCAAGAATACCCCTGCTTCCCCGCCGCCAATCCGCCCGCCGCCAGCCTCCTCCGTTTCCACCACCGCTACCTCCCCAACGAATCCGTCGGCGGCGACTTCTTCACCGTCCTCCCGCTCTCCGACAATGAGGCCGGCGTTTTCATCTGCGATGTCATGGGCCACGGCGTCCGCGCCGCGCTGCTCTCCGCGATGATCAGCGGCCTGTTGGAAGAATTGAAACCCGCGGCCGGTGATCCCGGTAAATTCCTGACGCAGCTCAACCGCGGCCTCTGCGCCATGCTCAAGAACCTGGGTTCCCCCATCCTCACCACCGCCTTCTATCTCGTCGCCGACCTCCGCACCGGCAGCCTCCGCTTCGCCAACGCCGGCCACCCCAAACCCTTCCTCCTCCGCCGCGACTCCGGTCAGGTCACCCCGATGGCCAACAAAGACGGCCGCGGCCGCCCCGCCCTCGGCTTCTCCTCCCGCACCAGCTATCCCACCAGCGAAATCACCACCGCCGCCGGCGACGCCGTGCTCCTCTTCACCGACGGCTTGTTTGAAGTCGAAGATCCCAGCCACACCCTCTACTCCATCGAGGAACTCCAGACCGCCGTCCAAAATTCCCTTCAGCAGCGCGGCAGCGCCCTCCTCGACGCGATCCTGCAAGCAGTCCAACGCTTCACCCTCGGCCGGGGCTTCGACGACGACGTTTGCGCCCTCACGATGGAAATCACGGGCCTGAACAAACCGCCCGCGTAACCCGCCCGCCAGCCGCGGAAGAGTGTCCATCCCTCGTGGATAAACGCGGATCCTTCAGAAAAGAACATTCGCGTTCCCAAACCCCGGGATATTTTGTGGACGATCGGAGCGCGGCCCTCCGGGCCGCAGCAGCCACGAGCGCGGAGTGAGCGTGAATTGTCAGTCGCGGCCCCGCCACAAGCTGCCGCTGCGGGCGGGACGCCCGCGCTCCGTGCCATTCCACTCGCTGGCCTTGATGCCACTTTGAAATCCTGATTTACCCCTCCCCCTACTTCTTCACCGGCCCCGTCACCGGCTCGCCCACCGGCTCGATCTTCACGCTGTCGAACCAATAAACCGCCGCCGGATAATACGCGAACAGCATCACCTTCATCTCCGT
>JAYVOY010000672.1:0-3069 GCA_043757645.1 Verrucomicrobiota bacterium | reverse complement strand
GGCGCGAATTGCTCAGAGGCCGAGCAATTCCCGCTGCCACTTCATCAGGTTCGCCGGATCGGCGGGGTCTTCGCGCGCGAGTTGTTGGAGCAGCGCTTTGGGCGCGACGAGCGAGGGATCGAGTTGCAAGTGGGCGGCGACGGCGTCGCGGTTTTTCTGAAGTTCGGCGAACCGGTTTTTTTCGCGGGCCGTGGGATGATACGGCTCGGAATGGTGAATGACGGGGAGTTCCTCGGCGGGGAGTTTGAGGCCGTGCTGGACGGCGCGTTCGATGCCGTCACGGCGGCGATTGTTGAGATGGCGGGGCAACATGGCCTCGATCGGATTCCCGTGCGAGGCGGCGTCCGCGAGGTCCACAAGGAGCTCGTGCGCGAGGATGAAGAAGGGCGGGCGATTGCCGGCGACGGCCTCGGCTTCGCGCCAGTGCCAGAGTTCGCGCAGCACGGCGAGGCCGGTGCGCCGCAGTTTGCGGCTGCCCTTGAGCCGCCAGATTTGATCGGTGTCCGGGGGCGGTTGGTGGGCGGCGTCGGCGATGAGGCGGGCGCACATTTCGGCGTGCCAGGCGAGGCGGCCGACTTCCTGAAGTTTGCCGCGGAGGAGATCGGAGAGGGGCTTGAGATGACGCGTGTCGTTCTTGGCGTACACCTCCATTCGCTCGGTGAGGGGGCGGCGCGCCCAGTTGGCTTTCTGCGAACCCTTTTCCAACGTGATGCCGAGGTGCCGCTGCACAAGGTCGCCGAGCGAGAAGCGCGCTTCGCCCAGGAGGCGGCTCGCGATCATGGTGTCGAACACGGCGCGCGGCGAAAATCCATAGGTGCGCTGGAGCAGGCGGAGGTCGTAATCGGCGCCGTGAAAAATCAGATCGTGGCGATGAAAAATTTCGAGCAGTGGCGCGAGGTTCAGCCCGGCGAGGGGATCGACCACGATGTCGTCGCCGGGGAAACTGATTTGCAGCAGGCAGAGTTTCTCCGGATAGGCGTGCAGACTGTCGGCCTCGGTGTCGAGGGCGATCCACAGGGAGTCGGCGAGCCGGGGGAGAACGGCGGCCAGTTGCGATTCGGTATTGATCACGGCGCGGTGTAGATAGCGGATGCGAGGCGCGCGCGTCGAGACAAGAGCGCGCGGCGCGAAAAATTTCGCCTTTGCTGTGGCCGCCGCTTCCCTAAATTGCGCGGCCATGAATCTTGCCTCCGCGTTCCGTTCCGTGGCCGTGAAAAACCCCGGCAAAGCGGCGGTTTTCTGGGGCGAGGACGAGGTTTCCTACGGCGCGTTGCTCGGGCAGACGGACTGGCTCGCGGCGCGGTTGGCGGGGGAGCTGGGCTTGCGCCGCGGCGATCGCGCGGCGTTGTGGTTGAAGAATTGTCCGCAGTTTGTCCCGGCGTTGTTTGGCGTGCTGGACGCGGGCGGCGTGGTGGTGCCGATCAATAATTTTCTCAAACCCGACGAGGTGAGTTTCATCCTGCGCGATGCCGGGGTGAAGGTGCTCATCACGGAGGCGGCGCTGGCGGAATCGGCCGCGAAACTGCAGGCGCTGCATCCCGAGTTGCGGGTCGTGTTGGTGGAGGATTTTGGAACGGTGGCGGCGGGCGACGATGCGGGATCGGCGAGTGCAAACAGGGCAGCGGACGGTGCCAGTCCGGGCGACTTGGCGGTGATCATTTACACGTCGGGCACCACGGGCCGGCCGAAGGGCGCGATGCTGTCGCACGGCAATTTGCTGCACAACGTCGAGAGCTGCCGCGTGATGCTGGCGGCACTGGATCACGACCGCTTCGTCGTGCTGCTGCCGATGTTTCACAGTTTCATGCTGACGGTCGGCGTGTTGTTGCCGCTGTTGGTGGGCGGGTCGCTCGTCGTGGTGCGCTCGATGCATCCGGCGAAAAACATCGTGCAGGAAATCCTCCGGCGCGACGCGACGATTCTGCCGGCGGTGCCGCAATTGTTTCGGATGCTGGCGGCGGCGGCGCGGGCGGTAAAACTACCGCTCCGTTTGTGCGTGAGCGGCGGCGCGCCGTTGCCGGTCGAGATTCTGCGCGAGTTCACCGCGGCGGCGAAGATACCGCTGCTGGAAGGCTACGGATTGAGCGAGACCAGTCCGGTGGCGTCGATGAATCCGCCGGCCGGTCCGTGGAAAGAGGGATCGATTGGCGTGCCGGTGTTGAATGTGGAAATGAGCGTGCAGGACGACGACGGGAAAATTCTCGGCGCGCGCGCAACGGGCGAGATTTGCGTGCGCGGCGGCAACGTGATGCAGGGCTACTGGAATCAACCGGAGGAAACGCAGAAGGCGATTCGCGACGGCTGGCTGTTGACGGGCGATCTCGGGCATCGCGACGAGGACGGCTATTACTTCATCACCGATCGCAAGAAGGACATGTTGCTCGTCAATGGCATCAATGTTTATCCGCGCGAAATCGAGGAGCGGCTCTATCAATATCCCGGCGTGAAGGAGGCCGCGGTGATCGGCATTCCCGACGCGCGCAAGGGCGAGCAGCCGCTGGCGTTCGTGGTGGCCAGCGACGGCGTGACACTGGATGCGGCGGCGATTCGCGAGTATCTGCGCGAGCGGTTGGCGGATTACAAGGTGCCGCGGCGCGTGGTTTTCCTGCCCGCGCTGCCGCGCAATCCGACGGGGAAAGTCTTGAAGACGACATTGCGCGGGGCGGAATTTGTCCGCCTCGCCGGTGACGCTGGGGCGGGTGCGAGCGAGGCTGCGAACGTGGGTGGGTGAGGGGCGGGGCGGTGGAGTTTTTGCCGCGTCCTTTTCCTTTCCATCGCCGCGCGCCGCGCTAATTCTCCCGGCCCATGACTTCCTTCCCTGGTCGCTTTTTTTGCGCCGCGTGGCTCGTCGCGTTCGCCTTCCCCGCGCTTGTTCCCGTCCGCGCCAACGAATTGCAAACCGCCGGCGAACTCCTCTGCCGCCACGCGCACCTCGCCGTCGCGCCCGCGCCGGGCGTGCGCACTTACGCGCCCGAGCGGCAGGTGGACATTCTCCATCTCGCCATCGACGTGACGCCGAATTTCCAACAACGCACCGTCGCGGGCAGCGTCACGCTCACGTTCCAGCCC
>JAYVOY010000671.1:0-3071 GCA_043757645.1 Verrucomicrobiota bacterium | reverse complement strand
AGGCATTGTTTCCCGCTGGCAGGGCGCTGCAAAATTCCAGCGCAGCGACCATCGCCTCCGCGGCTCCGTCAAAAGACAGCCGGGTGAGTAAAACGTCGGTGGCTTCGCGCAAAGGCGCACCGTGATCGCGAAGCCACTGCTGCAGATTCACGCCTCCCCGACCGTGTCCGGGAAGCAGTTCAACGTCAAACGCGGCACCGACCGCCGGGGTGACGATGAAGCGCGGTTGAAATGGCAGACTTGGTCGCATCCGTAGGTCTGCGACGAAGATTTCTTTCAGAATCTCCAACCCCCGTTCGCACTCGATGATGTTGTCGCCGTGGATACGGAAGAATGAAGAGGGTGTGCTCATTTGGCAGCGCAATGAGTCAGAAGCGGAACCGCACGGCACGGCAAATTTTACCCTCGTGACCAAACTGAGGGTTTGGACATGCCATCATTGCGGGGAAGCTGTGCTTCGCGGAGAGGAGTGGCGCTACCAGGCACCGCATCCGCCTCCCGCCACGCAATTAAATTGCCCGCGCATGGCTGCGTTCCGAAAGCCTCACTTTCGGAACGAGGAGGGGAAAGGGAAGGCAACCGCCCGCTTCTCGCCGCCGACGCGCGCGGGTTAGCGTTCGCGCAGGAGTCTCCCGAAGCTCTACCTAGAAACAACCATCCCAAGCTACCTCACGGCGCGTCGGAGTCGGGATCTAGTCCTCGTCGGACAGCAGGAAACCACCCGCCGCTGGTGGGAGAAAAAACGCGGGGATTACGACCTCTACGTGTCGGAACTCGGGCTGGAGGAAACGGCGGCGGGCGATCCCGCGATGGCTGCCGCCCGACACGCCGCGCTCGCCGGGCTGCCGCAGCTCGCACAGACACCGGCGGTGGATGCACTGGCAGCACGGATTTTGCAGCAAGGCATCATCCCGACAACCGCCGCTCCCGATGCGGAGCACATCGCGCTGGCTGCGGTTCACGCGATGAACTTCCTTCTGACGTGGAACTGCAAGCACATCGCCAATGCGCTTCACCGCCGTCGGTTGGAAGCGGTCTGCGTCGAAGCGGGGTTCGTCTGCCCGATTATTTGCACTCCGGCCTCTTTGATTGCAGCATGAGCCTGTGAACCCGAACGCCATTGACGATGAAATCCGCCGGACTCGCGACGCGCTCATGCGCGATTGCGGCGGCGTGCAACGACTCGGCGAGCATCTCCGCGCGGGCGAAGCGCACTGGGCGGCGGCGGGGCATCCGGTCGTATCGTTCGCCGGTGAGCTGCCGCTGGAACTGCCGCTGCCGGATTGGGAGAGGATTGATGCGGAGCCGGAGAATGAAATCATTTCCGAAATCCGCGCCACCCGCCGGAAATTGATGGAAGAACGGGAAGCAGAGTCGTGCATCGTGAGGGAAGATCCGAAGAAGTAGGAAACACGCCGGTCTCGGGGCGCGAACTGGCCTGGTCGATTCTTGCGACGGGCTTGATCCCCGCCAGGGCGGAAGTGGATGCCGCGCATTAAGACGGCCTTGTTTTCGATAAGCAAAACCTCGGAGTCCTTTCCCCCGTTCTGAATTCCGTAATTCGGTAAAATTCCGTAATTCCGTTTCAAAAAATCCATCCTCATCTCGACTGGCTCCAGCGGTTGCCAAGCCATGTCTCCGCAATCGCCAGTCCGAACGCGAATTCGGAGGGGAAATTCGCTCGCAGGACGGAGACGGAAGGGACGGAATTACGGAATTTTGCCAAATTACGGAATTGGTCAGGCGGTGAGGTCGGCGTCGTTTGTTGGCGTGCGGAAGCGGCGGGTTTTGGTGCGGAATTCGAGGCTGTCAGCACCGAAGTTCAGGAGCAGGCCGTTATCGATTTCGGTGGCGTTTAGGTAGTTCACCAACTGTTGGGAGTGCGATTTGATGAGCATCGAAACGGCCTTGTTTTCGATGAGCAAAACCTCTCCCGAAGCCGCATCCCGCACGACCATGTCCGCGACAAATTCGCCAACGAGCACGTCCTCATAAAACACTTTGATTTCCTTGAATACCTCAACCTCCACGCCATTCCGCGAGCACTCCACGACCAGCGCATTCTGATTCACGCGCTCCGAAAATCCCGGCCCAAGTTTGCCATGCACTTTCATGGCAAATCCGATGATCCGCTTCGCGAATGGGTTCTCAGTCTGCATAGGTTTCATACGTCTCGTTGCTAGTAATTTTTTTAAAACGGAATTACGGAATTTTACCAAATTACGGAATTGGTCAGACGATGAGGTCGGCGTCGCGATTTGAATCAGCAGTTGAGACGGCCTTGTTTTCGATAAGCAAAACCTCGGTGTCCTGCCCCTTTCTGAATTCCGTAATTTGGTAAAATTCCGTAATTCCGTCTCAAAAATTCGTCCTCATCTCGACTGGCTCCAGCGGTTGCCAAGCCACGTCTCCGCAATCGCCAGACCCAGTGCGAGGATGGCGAAGGCCAGCCAGAATTCGGAGCCGGTGCGCTCCTTTTGCAGGACGGTGCGTAGGCCGTGCTCGGGGGACCAGCGGATGAGCTGGGCGACGCCGTCGAAGACTTTGAGGTCGGCGGGGGAAAGCTCTTCCAGTCTTGATTCGGCGGGGTCGGCCTGGGTGGCGAAGCGGAGCATGGGGGTGGCGTCTTCGCCGGTGCGGGCGTGGTACACGCCGGCCAGGTCGGTCTCGTCGAATTGCAGCAGCGGCAGGCCGGCGTTGAGCGCGATGCGGCGCAGGGCGGTCGCGTCTTTTTTCGCGCCGGGTTTGGTGATGGTGACGTCTTTGCCGACCATCTCGGCGTCCATGACGTAGTTGAGTTTCGTGCCGACGCGGAGGTTCAGGTGCTCGTCCTGGCGGGTGACGATGGCGCCGAGGATGCGGTGGATGAGGGGGACGAAAATGGGGCGGATGCAGAGGTCGTTCCACGCGCTGTCGGCGGTGCTGCTGAACTGGATGACGCGCCCGTAGCCGAAGGTGCGCTCCATGACGGCGGGCTGGCCGTCGGCGTAGCTGAGGACGAGCGCGGGCGGGCCGATGTCGGCGCGCGGCACGTCGGACTTCGCGGGCTCGAGGGCGAAGGCGCGGTAGAA
>JAYVOY010000670.1:0-3072 GCA_043757645.1 Verrucomicrobiota bacterium | reverse complement strand
TGTTGCGCGACCCGGAAGTCGATGCGGTGCTGATCGCGACGCGGCATAATTTGCACGCCTCGATGTGTCTTCAGGCATTACAGGCGGGCAAACACGTGCTGCTCGAAAAGCCGCTGGCGCTGACGGAGGCGGACGTGCTGGCGGTCGAGGGATTTTACGCGGATGCGAAACCCGGCTCGAAAGCACCCGTGTTGTTGACGGGCTTCAACCGGCGCTTTTCACCGGTCGCGCAGCGGTTGCAGCAAATCGTCTCCACGCGGACGAATCCGATGATTCTCAATTACCGGATGAACGCCGGCTACATCCCGATCGAGAGCTGGGTTCACACGGCGGAGGGCGGCGGGCGCAATCTCGGCGAGGCCTGCCACATCTACGATTTGTTCACGTTCCTCACCGGCGCGAAAGTGATCGAGGTCACCGCGCAGGCGATCAATCCAAAGACGGGTTACTACACGACGACGGATAATTTTGTGGCGAACCTTCGCTTTGCGGACGGCTCGGTCGGTTCGCTTACTTACACCGCGCTCGGCAGCAAGGATTATCCCAAGGAACGCCTCGAGGTGTACGTGGATGGCAAGGTGGTGGTAATGGATGATTACCTGAGCCTGAACATCACGGGCGCGCGGCAGAAGGGCGTCGAGAGCCGCCTCCAGCAGAAGGGGCATTTGGAGGAATTGCAGGCGTTCGCGAAGTGCATCCAGCAGGGCGGCGACTGGCCAATCGCGCTGTGGGAGCAGGTGCAGGCGACGGACATTTCGTTTCAGGTGGAGAAGTTTTTGCGAGGTTGATCATGGCATTGGACACACTGCTCAAGGGCCTCTCGACCGAGCAAAAAAACCGCATCAAACGGGCGGTGGCGATCATTCCCCAAAGCCTGCGGCAGACGCCGACCTACAATCGCTGGCGGCGTTTCCTGAAGGGCGCGCACCGCTGGCCCGCGGAGAAAATCGCGGCGTGGCAGGGCGAGAAGTTGCGTGAGTTGGTGCGGTACGCGTGCGCGCAAACGGAAGGCTATCGCGAGCTGTACAAAAAGGCCGGCGTGAAGCCCGACGACATTCGGACCGCGGCGGACGTGAGGCATCTGCCGTTCACGACGAAGGAAACATTCCGCGACAATTTGCCGGCGTTCACGATTTGCGGCGGCGGCGGGCGTTATGTGACGACGGGCGGTTCGACGGGGATTCCGTTCGGGTTTCACGAGTTGATCGAGACCTTCGAGATCGAGCGCGCGTTCATGCACGCGGGCTGGAGTTGGACGGGCTGGCGGCTGGGGCTGCGGAGCGCGGTGCTGCGCGGGGGCTTTGTCGGGACGGAGCGGAATTATTTTCAGTACGAGCCGTTCAATCGCGAGCTGTGTTTGTCCTCGTATTTTTTGGGCGCGAATACGGTCGCGGCGTATCTGGACTTGATGAACGAATACGGCATCCGCGTGCTGCAGGCGTATCCGTCGTCGCTGAATCTGCTGTGCGATTTGATCAAGGAGGGGAGGTTGCAGGGGAGGGTGAAGCTCGACGTGATTTTTCTCGGGTCGGAAAATGTTTACGAGTGGCAGCTTGAAAAGGCGCGCGCGATTTTCCCGCAGGCAAAGATATTTTCGTGGTACGGGCATTGTGAAAAGGCAGTACTCGCACCGTGGTGCGAGAAATCGGCGCGCTTTCACGCGTGGCCGTTTTACGGGCTGACGGAGGTCGTGGATGCCGAGGGGCGCGCGGTGGCCGCGGGCGTGGAGGGCGAGATTGTCGGCACGAGTTTTCATCAGAAGATCACGCCGTTCATCCGGTATCGAACGATGGATCGCGCGGTGCGGGGGGCGGAGCGGTGCGGCGAGTGCGGACGGGAGTTTCCGCTGCTCGAAAAAATCGTGGGCCGGAGCCACGAGGTGATCGTGACGCGCAAGGGCCGCTACATCTCGATGACGGCGATCAACATGCACGACGACATTTTCGATCCGCTGCGGCAGTTCCAATTTTTGCAGGAGAAGGCGGGCGAGGTGACGTTTCGGTACGTGACGAAATCCGGCGCGTTGAATGATGCGGACGTGCTGAAAATTCGGAAGGGGCTGATTTTGAAACTGGGCGCGGATGTCGATCTTCGCCTCGCCAGTGTCCCGGAAATTCCGCGCACTAAGGCGGGCAAATATCGCTTCCTCGACCAGCGCCTCGCGATCCAGTACGGAGACCGTTAATCATGCACTCTGTTGCCTTTGGCGTCACGGTCCCCGCGTATAATAACGATCCGCCGTTTCATCCGGCGACGCGATTTCCCGAGCTGCCATTTTCGGAAACTTCCGTCGCGCCGAACTGGCCGTACGAACTGCTGCGGGAGTTGTTTCTGAACCTTGGCCTCGACGCGGAACACTTCGGCACGAAGGACTGGAACCCGCTCGGCGGCGTGATCCAGCCCGGCCAGACGGTGGTGTTGAAGCCGAACTACGTGCTGAGTTTCAACGACAGCGGGCACGATTTGTTCGCGGTCATCACGCATCCGTCGATCCTGCGCGCGCTGGTGGACTACACGTTCATCGCGTTGAAAGGGCAGGGGAGGATCGTGATTGCGGACGTGCCGCAGATGGACTGCGATTGGGACGAGTTGATGCGCGCGCAGCGGCTCGATGCGATCCAGGAATTTTACTGGGCGAAATTCCGCTTCAAAATCGAGGCGTATGATTTGCGGAATTTCGCGGTGATCGATCACACGAAAGCGCCGCTCACGGAGAATCGGAAAAAACTCGCGGGCGATCCGGCGGGGAGCGTGATTATCAATCTCGGGCGCAGGAGCCATTTCTACGGGCTGCCGAATCAAAATTATTACGGCGCGGATTTCAACCGGCAGGAAACCATCGCGCATCATCAGGGCGAGACGCACGAGTACTGCGTGTCCAAGACGATTCTTTCGGCGGATGTTTTCCTCTCGGTGCCGAAGATGAAAACCCACAAGAAGGTCGGCGTGACGCTGAACTTGAAGGGCTTGGTCGGCATCAACACGAACAAGAATTATTTGATTCACTACCGGCTCGGGACGCCGAAGGACGGCGGCGATCAGTTGCCCGACTCGCGGCCGGGATCGGACCGC
>JAYVOY010000669.1:0-3075 GCA_043757645.1 Verrucomicrobiota bacterium | reverse complement strand
AACTCGTTCCAGAACGTCTGCCGCTCCGACTGCTCGCGCCCCTCGCCCCGCCATTCGCGGGCGAAACGCACGGCGCGCTCGCGGACTTCGTTCCAAGACAGAGACGACATGGGAGGTTTTTAGCGCACGCGCGCGCAGAAACGAAGCGGGAGTTTCAGCGGCGTGGTTGCGTTCAAACTGGCAACTAATTTTTCATGACCACCACGTCCCGCACGGACATCACACAACGAGCGCGGGAGACTTCGAGTGGGCCGGCAGCGGCATGCGATTGCAGGGCGCGAAGCGAAAGAGGACTTTCATCGGCGGCGATAATCGGCTGTCAGAACGATCGGGCAATTCTCCCGAGCTTTCGTCGATGTAACGGCGCGCTGTCGTTCAATGCCCGCACCAGCGTGCAGACCTCAGTGGATGGATTGGCGGGATACGAAGTTGCGGACGCGACCTGATACTCACGAACCTTTTCCCCGTGGTCGACGGCCATCGGCCACTTGTCGAGGAACGACGGCATGACCGCACGAGCCGTTTCTTCGTTGGTGGAGTAGTCTTGGCCCAACGCGTGTTTCACCGCACGCTTGGCCGCAGCGCCGTCCACCAGATCGCTGCGGGTCGTCAGGCCTTGAATGTGCAGCAGCAGCCAATACTCGAAGCACGGCGTTGAATGCGCCAGTTTCACCCGGCGGGCGCGGGCGAGCGATTCGACCTCGTTCCAAAATCCTTTCCTGACCGGAACGTCCGTATCAATCACCGCCCAAACATGGTCGAATTTTTCTGGCTCGGCGTTGCCGAGCAGCTTCTTTTTCTTGCGCCGCGCCTGCTCTTTCACCGCATCCACCGCCGTTTGAATCACATGACGCGGATCGGAATGCCTTCCCGGTCCGATGCGGATTCGCACGGCGGGCAAATCGAGTTCCTTGCGCAGCAACTCGAAGTAAACCGGTTCCGTGACTTCTCCTTCCGTCACGATCAGGAAGGCATCGCCAGCCTTCACCCCGGAGGCCGCCGCGGCCAACGTCGCCCGGCGCGAGAGACTTTGCGCTTTGGCTATTTGCCACCACGGCGTTTCCGCACTCAACGCCGTCCCCCTTTCACACCGATTTTCGCAGTTGCAAACGTGCCAAACAGCCCCTGCGGGATGAATGGCACGGCGCCGTAACGCCCCGAGAGGTAACCGCGAACCAGCGACTCGCCTTTGCGCGGAGCGTAGTCGGTCAGCGGGTAAAGCTGCGCCTCGCCGTGATCGTCTTTGTCGGCAAACCACACCTGGTCGCGACGGAGCAGCGTCGGATCAAGGAGCAAGGGATTGTGCGTGGTGAAAATGACCTGCGCCCCCTTCTTGTTGGTGGCCTCGCTGAAGAGCAGGCGGAGCAAAGCGCCAACCATCAGCGGATGCATGCTGGTCTCCAATTCATCAATGCAGACGGTGTAGCCTTGCTCGAGAATGTCGAGCCACGGACCGGCGAGCGCGAACAGGCGATGGGTTCCGGCTGACTCCAATTCCCAAGGAAGTGGGATGGGTTTGTTGGCGCGACTGCGATGCGACAACTCCACCTTCTGAACGACCGTTTGGCTCAGACGTGCTTGCGCTTCAGCGGTCAGCACGCGGCTCAGACGCGCCAACTGAGCCATCAGTTTGTCGTCAATTTTCTCTGCCTGCACGTTTATGGCTTCCACGCCAAGGTCCGCATGACGCATCAATTCCACGATGCGCGGTGCCAGCGGAGTTTGCTCCTTGATTTGTCCCACCGTGAAGCCTTCGCCGAGCCCCGGCGTCCGGGCGCTCAAATCGATAAACTGTAAGCGTTCCTTGAACCACCGAAACACCGGCTCCAATTGTGTGTCACCGAGGCTGATGGCCTTCGACAGGTAGAGCACATTCGGCAGCGTGAATTCTTCCTTCTTCATGTCGCGCCGGTAGCCCGTCGGCTGCTCCGGAGTCCAGGCGTACGACTGCGGTTCCGGCCGCCAATCGCGGCTAAACCAGAGCTGCTCCTTCGCGGTCGGAAAGGCGCGCAGCGACTCATGCCACACCCGCTCCCGGGTCGCCGCCACCCGGTATTCGTAGCGCACACCCTCGCTCACAAAAACGACCCCGAAAGCGGTCGGTGCGACCGGTAGCTCCGGAGCCAGTGCGAACGGTTGAATTTCCCGGATGAACTCCTTCGGGTCGGTCGTCTTTGCCGATTGGTGGACCATGCGCGCGAACGCCCCCAAGGCCTCGACGATACTGCTCTTGCCACCCGCATTCGGCCCGTAGAGCGCCACGCCTCGCAACCATCGCTGACCTTTCAGACCGGGCAACTCAAGGGCGCTGCAATTCTCCGGCAGCGTCTTGTCATAGTTGCTGGCCGCCAAATTCAGCGTTTGGGCGTCCCGGAAGGCGCGGAAGTTTGAGACGGTAAATTGCAAAATCATGCGCTAGTAATGTCTCATCGAACAATTTCAGCAAGGTTTCCGCGCAATATCAGCATAAGGACACCACACTTAACTTCAGATGACAGTGGTGGATTTTACAATCGGCTGTGGAATTTCGCCCCATCCAAAACCCCGCCCACGCCGAAAGCTTCACCTCTATTCTGGCGAACCGAGGGACTCGGAAGAATCGCGATTTGAAGGTGGTGCGAGCCAGTAGAGCTGTAGAGCAGGAGGTTCGCGTCAATGGAGGTCATCGCGCGAGCGGATTGCGGGCTTGGTCCGCAACCGTGAGGTCGCGGAGTTGTTCAGCGGAGAGGCCCTTCCAGCCGACACGTTTGGAGGACGGTGGCTGCCAATTCGCAGCGGCTGGCGGCGCGTCAGCGGGATAGGTTTCCAGCAGCAGTTCCGCGCCGCGGCGGAAGGTTTCAGCGAGGGTCCACTCGCGGCGCGCGGCGAAATTCTTGATTTCCACGAACAACTTCTCCGGGACTTGGATTTGCGTCTTTGTCATGCGGTAAGAATTCCGCCCCGGCGATTTGAAGTCAATTCGGCGGGAACAATGACTGTGCCGCACCCGGTTGATTGGACACCGGACAGGAAGGATTAGGCAGCTAAAGGCATTGAGGAATGGAAAGCAAGGCGTGCTTGGATGGGGGATTGGAA
>JAYVOY010000668.1:0-3076 GCA_043757645.1 Verrucomicrobiota bacterium | reverse complement strand
TCGTGCGTTGCAGCACGCGCAGCCAGCGGAGGAGGATGAACTCGTTCAGCTTTTTCTCCTTCGCGAGCGCCCGCGCGGCGTCGTCTTTCTTCGCGCCGAGGCTCGCGGCGGCGAGGAGGTATTCGCGCATTTTGTCCGGCGCGCGGAATTCCTCGCGCACGGCCTTTTGTCGCGCGTCGAGGAATTCGTCGATCTGCGCGCGTTGGGCGGCGAGTTCCTTTTCCACCGCGTCACTCACGGGGCGCGGCTCAATTTCAGGCAGCGCGGCGAGCACGCCCGTGCCGTCCACGGGCATCCGCGACGCGGCGAAGAGGCCGTAGAGCGAGTAATAATCCTTCGTGCTGATGGGGTCATACTTGTGATCGTGACAGCGCGCGCATTGCGCCGTGAGGCCGAGCAACCCGCGCGTGACGACATCGATCTGGTCATCAATCACGTCCGGCAGCGTGCCCGTGAACCAGCGGCCGACCGTGAGAAAACCCAGCGCCGCCTGATCCGCCGCGCGCACGCCGGGCATTTGATCGGCGGCCAATTGCAGCGAGACGAAGCGGTCGTAGGGCACGTCCTCATTCAGCGCGCGCACCACCCAGTCGCGATACGTGTGGGCGAACGGCCAGCGGCGATCCTCGCCCGCGCCGACCCAGCGCGTGTCGCCGTAGCGCGCCACGTCGAGCCAGTGCCGCGCCCAGTGAACGCCGTGTTGCGGCGACGCGAGCAGCCGATCCACCACGCGCGCAAACGCGTCGCCCGCCGCGTCGGCGAGGAAGGCGTCCATCTCCTCCGGCGTCGGCGGCAGGCCCGTGAGGTCGTAAGTCGCGCGGCGCAGCAACGTGCGTTTGTCTGCGGCGGGCGCGGGTGAAAGGCCCTTCGCCGCGAGCTTCGCGCGGATGAATCGGTCAATCGCCTCTGACGGCAAAATGTTCTGCGCCGCACCCGGCACGGGCGGATTTTTCAACGGCTGGAAACTCCAGAACCGCCGCGCCTCCGCGAGGTCCGCGGGCAACTTGCCGCCGCGCGTGACCGTCGCCGCACCGGGGTAAGGCAGCCCGATATTGATCCACGCCGCGAAGTCTTGCACCTGCGCCGACGTGAGCTGCGGCTCGTCCTGCGGCGGCATTTTCAGATCCTTGTGTGTCCCGCGAATCACTTGCATCAGCCGGCTCTGCTCCGGCTCGCCCACCACCACCGCCGGGCCAGCCTCGCCGCCCTTGAGCACGAACTCGCGCGCATCCAACCGCAGCCCGCCCTTGCTCTTCTGCGCGCCGTGACACTTGAGACAATGCTCCACGAGCACCGGGCGAATGCGGTTCTCAAAAAACTCCCCGCCCGCGCGCTCAAGCTCCTGCGCGCCCACGAGCCGCGTGGCGCAGAGAATCAGCGCGAAGAGAAAAATTTTTGCGCGTCGCGCGCAACCGCGCTCGGAGCGCCGCACTCCAGTGCGGCGCGGTTCGGTGGCTGCCACTCGCCGATCTGGAGCTCGGCGCTCCGGTTCATGGGAAGCTTCGACGCCCGCCCTCTCCCCCGGGGCGGGATTTCCCCGGACGAAGATTCGCGCTTTGAGCCCCTGAACCGTGAGCGGAGCGCCGAGCACCCGCTCAGCGAGATTTTGGAGTGGGAGGTTCACGCCGAGCCGGTGCTCGGCGCTCCGGTTCATGGGGAGCGGGCGGGGCGCGATCAAGTTTTCCCAACGCGGCCGAGCGTTTCCCCCTCTCCCCGGGGGAGCGGGCCGGGGTGAGGGCGGGCACACCTCCGATTCACGCCCCGCCCCCCACCGCCACCGCGCCTCCCGGGCCAACGCAGACCTGCGGCCCGCAAACGCCCGGAGCACCAGTTCAGCGAAAAAATTCACGCGCCATTCCCGGACACTCCACCCACCGGACAAATTCACGAACCGGCGGAATTCACCAACACGTCTCTCTACCAGCGCAAAATTCTCAATCTCGCAGCGGCTGGGCACCGCTCTTCTAATTGCACTTCACCTATTTTTTGGTTGTCTCGCTCACAAAATCCACTGCCAATCGCAGCGCCTCGGATACCGACTTGTCGCTCGCGATTGTCTTCTTTAACAGTTGTCCATCGCGCAACACCGCGACCCGCACTTCGCCAGCCGAGCGGTCGTAGATGATTTTCGCGGCGCTCCCCTTCGAGTTCTTCGGCCAGTCTTTCTCCCACGCTTCCGAGGCAGTGGCCTGCGAGAAACTATCTAGCGAAGCCCCTTGCCAAGCCTGCCGGAGCATCGTCACTTCGTTGGTGTCCGCACCGCGTGACGGTCCCGCCAAGTCCAGCATTGCCAGTTGCACCACGACCGTCGGCGACCCCGTCCGCGGCCCATTGAGTACCAACACAATGACCGCTGCCGCCGCGACCAACCCCAAAGCCCACCGCCAGTTCCACAAACTCGCTTTTGCCCCGCCACCCTCCGGCACCTTCTTCGCTCCGTAAGTCTGCCGCACCTTCGCTTGCAGCCGCCCGCGCGCATAGCCGGGCAGTTCGCCCGCCGTCGCTTCCGTGGCATTGACCAGCGGCAACGCCTCCTTCGCGAGCCGCACATCCGCCCGCAGACGCTCGAACTCCGCGTTGCGCCCCGGCTCGCTCGCCAGCAACGCATCCAACTCCGCCTGCTCGCCCGCAGTCGTCTGGCGGACTATGGCCTTCATCGCCAATTTGGAAAAACGTTCGTCATTCATGGAGTTCATCGCAAAAAGTCCTCCAATTCTTTCAACAATCGCGGCTGCCGCGCCCCCACCCCGCGCAATGCCTCCAGAGCGCGCTTCAAATACACGCCCACAGTCCCCATCGCGATCCCGTGCTTCGCGGAAAGCTGCTCGTAGCTCAGGCCGTGGAGGAAAAAATCGCCCAGCATGGCCCGTTGCTCCGGCTTCAATTCCGCCTGAAGCTCCATCAATAACCTGGCCAAGTCCTGTCGATCCACGTCAGCCAACGCCGAATCCTCACTCGCCAGTTCCGGTGCCCCTTCCTGTTCCTGCCGCGCCTCCAAGCTTTCCGCCAGACCACCGCCGCGCTTCTGCGCGAAGTGCTCCCGCAACCGGCTCACCGCCCGGTTGTGCGCGACGCT
>JAYVOY010000667.1:0-3077 GCA_043757645.1 Verrucomicrobiota bacterium | reverse complement strand
GGCCATCACGACGGCGCTGCGGCCGAGATAACCGAGCTGGCCGAGCCGGTCGGCGCGCGGCTCGACGAACCACGGACCCTCGGCGACGCCGAGGGTGTAATCGCCGTTGGCGTCGGTGGTGCCAAACGTGGTGTAGAGATAATTCCCAATGTCCAAGCCCGTGACGTACGCGCCCACCACGGGGTGATTGGCCTCGTCCGTGATTTTTCCGAAAATCAAACTCGTCGCGCGGAGCGCCTCAAAATTCGCCGCCGGCACGGGCGCGGTGGTCGCGTCAATCGGCGCTGCCTGCAGAAGGCCGAGGCAGCCGAGCTTGGCGAGATCCGCCGCGGAGAAATCGAGGTTCCACGTGGCGGACGACACCGGGAGGCTGAAGGCCCCGGCCGCGTCCGTGAAGCCCAGCACCATGCTGCCGCCGCTGGACTGGGCGATCACCTGCACGCCGGGCAGCGGCGCGCCGCCGGGGCCGTCCAGCAGGAAGCCGGTGAGGGCGCGATCGGGATTCAGAAACGCCAGGTCCAGCGGCACGGTTTGCGTCGCGCCGAGGTTGACCTGCGGGGCGTTCGCGACATCCGTCACGGAACCCGCCTGGAGGGCGAGCACTTTGAATTGTCCGACGGGGCAGGGGAGCGCGTAGGTGCCGTTGGCGGCGGCCGTGGTGCCGATGATCACATTGCCGGGCTTGGCGGGGTCCACGAGTACGACCACGCAATTACTCGCGCCAGCCACGGTGCCGGTGACGCTTTGTGGAAACGCCGCGGGAGTCACGACGAGCGGCGTCGTCACCGCCGCGAAGGCGCTGGTCGGACTCGAGAGCCGCAAAATGTAACTGCCCGCGACGTGATCCAGCGCGGTGGTGTTGCGATAGTCGAGCGTGACGGCGAGCGCGCCGTTGGCCGCGCCGTCGAGGTCCGCGGGCACATTCGCGTTGGTGCGTCCGCCGAGGGTCGGGATGGTTCCGTCCACGAGTGTGAAGCGCTTCATCAGCACGTCGCGGGCGTCCACGGCGCCGTTGCCGTTGAAATCGCGCAGCAACTCGAGGCGCACGGTCGCGCCGTTGGGCACGCCCGCGAGCTGCACTGCCAGCGGCCCCGAGTAGGTGTTCGGGATGGACGCCGGGGTGACCGTGATCGTGGCGGCCGCGCCAGCCTGATCCGCGAGCACGCAGCAGGCGGCGCCGAGAAGGAACGAATACAGCTTCAACAATTTCATAAAATGAGCGGAGGAATCGCGTCCGGTGACTTCAGAAATTGAGTTTCAACCCAACGGTCACCGCTCGTTCCCTAGGTAATTCGGCATAAAGATTCACCGGGTTAAGCTGGTAGTTTTGATTGCTCAAGTTCACCACGCCCACGCGTATTTCCGCGTGGCGTTTGGCGAAGCGGTAGCCCGCATAAACGCTGTGCTGCCAGAAATCCGCCGCCGCGCGGGCGGGGGTATAGCCCGAGTTCTCCTGCATTGACCAGACGGAAAGCCACTGCGCGAAAAAGCCGCTGCGGTGATTGTAGCTCGCGCCCAGTTGCAACTGGTGCAGCAGCGCTGACTCGTCCTGATTCAAGGCCGACGCGCCGACCGCGCCCGTGGGCACCGCGGAGAAGCGCCCCGTCAGGTTCGCGTGACTCAGCCGGTAGCGCGCCCCGAGCGACCACTCCTTGCCGAGCAGTTGATTCAGCGTGACGTAGAGCGACTGCTCCTCGAAATCGAGCTGCTGTTGCGTGGACGACGCGCGATCCGGAACGGGGAGAAACATCGAGTTGGTCAACACCCCAACGGTCCGCGTGCCTTTCGAAGTCAGCCGCTCGCCTTCCAGCGAAATGAAAGTCCCGGTCGGCAAATTGAAATCCACCGCGAGATTGGCGCTCTCGAACCGGCTCGCCGGCACCAATCCGTCCACCGATTCCGGGATCACGCTGCGGAAGGATTGATTGAACCCGCCCATTTGCGTCGGTTCGAGGCGATAGGTGTTTTCCTGAAACGCGCCGCCGAGCGACCGCGTCCACGCGCCGCGCAGCTTCACCGTTTCCGACGGCGTGAATTGGAAGCCCAGCTTCGGCGACAGCCGCCCCGTGGATTCCTCGGTGTTGCTGTAGGGCACGATGTCCAGATTCGCGGGAAATTTCAGGTGATCGTAGGTCAGGCCGCCCTGGAGACTCAGGGATTGGAACGGACGCCACGTCTCGTAAACGTAGGCGCTCACACGATTCAACTCGGACGTGAAGCGCTGCTGAATCGGCTGCGGCATCGGCAGGCTGCGATCCAGGAGCAACTCGCTCACGTACGATCCGTGCTGATACGCCACGCCCGCGACCAACGTCTGCTTCGGCGTCTGCCAAATCTGCTGCACCTCGGCGAGGTACACTTCCGACTCCCGGCGCGCATCGAAATAGAACAACGGCGGCGTGGTGACGTAGGTGATTTTGCTCCCCGTAAACTTCAGGAACAGCGGTTGCGCCGTCAGTTCGCTCAAGCCCAGCGTGTCCGCCAACCGGCCCGCGAGGAACACCGTGTGAACGCCCGGCGCCCATTCGTGATGATAACCCGCGAGCAAATTCGGCTCCTGCCGCTCCGTCGCGCGGAACGTGGCGCTCGCCGTGTTTTGGCTGAAGTATTGTTGCACGTCCCCGCTGGTGCCCTCGTACATCGTCGCTTGGAAAAACACCCCGTCTTGTTGCGTGAGATCGAACTTCGTGCGGAACGTCACGTCGCGCTGTTCGAGATCGTTGTTCACGCGATAGCCGCGCTCAGTGCGGTACGCGGCGTCGAGCGCGTAACTGAAGTTCCCAAAATTGCCAAACTGCGAACCCGTCTGCGACCAGTCGCCGTGGCTCGAATACTCCGTCTGGCTGCTCACGCCAACGCGCTTGGTGTCGAAGAGCCGCGCGTATTCCTGCTGCGAAACACTCTGCGACAGCGTGCTCGCCCCGGCGGGCGCGAGCAGGTTGGCGAGGAGAAATTCCCCAATGCGGGCATTGTCGTAACGCAGGTTGAACTGCTTCGGATCCCGCAGCGCCTCGTAGGTTTCGTGGAGGAATTGGTGCGCGGCGAAGTTCGCATAATCATCGCCCACGGCGCGCGAC
>JAYVOY010000666.1:0-3079 GCA_043757645.1 Verrucomicrobiota bacterium | reverse complement strand
TAAAGGCGGGACTCCGAACAAAAACCACCGCGCCCGCGCCTTTTGAAAACCTCCCGCACCCATTTGTTTATGACTGAACAATCTCAAATCACCCCGCGCCGCCGCCCCCGCGCCCGGCTCGCCGCCACCGCCGCCTTCGCACTCTTCGCCCTCCTCGCTCACGCGCCCGCCGCCGACTGGCCCCAGTGGCGCGGCCCGGAGGAAAACGGCATCGCCACCGAACGCCTCCCCGAACCGCCGAGTTTTGAAAACGTCGCGTGGCGCAAAAAAGTCGGCACCGGATTTTCGTCCGTCGCCGTGGCCGAGGGACGCGTTTTCACGCTGGGCCATCGCGGCCCAAAATCGGGCGGCGAGGAAACCGTGTGGTGTTTCAACGCCGAGAACGGCGACGAAATCTGGACGCACTCCTACCCCGCGCCCTTGCTCGACCGCTTCTACGAGGGCGGTCCCGGCGCGACGCCGACCGTGCGGCAAGGCCGCGTGTTCACCTACAGCAAACACGGCCACCTGCATTGCTATCAGGCCGACTCGGGAAAATTACTCTGGCAGCGCGACATGATGACCGAGGCTGGCCTGAGCAATCCGCCCGAATGGGGCTTCGCGTGTTCGCCCTATTTTCTCGATGATCAAACCCTCGTCATCGAGGCCGGCGCGACCTTCGCCCTCGATCCCGCGACGGGCAGCGTGCGCTGGAGGAGCGCGGCCTTCACGCCCGCCTACGGCACGCCCAAGGCGTTTCAACTCGATGGCCGCAAGCTGCTCGCCGTGATGAAAACCGAGGGCCTCGCCGTGCTCAACGCGACCAACGGCGCGACCATCGCAACCGCGGATTGGAAAACCTCCTTCGACACCACCGCCACCACCCCCATCGTGCTCGGCAACAAAATCTTCATCTCCACCGGCTACGACCGCGGCTGCGCGCTGTACGAGTTGGCGGGCGACGCCTTGCGCAAAATTTATGAGAACAAATCCATGTGCAATCACATGAACAACAGCGTGCTCATCGACGGCCATCTCTACGGCTTCGACGGCACCGCGCACCGTGGGCGCCCGACGGAATTCGTCTGCCTCGAACTCGCCACCGGCCGCGAGAAATGGCGCGTCCCACCAACGCAAACCCTCGGCTGCGGCTCCGTGCTGGCCACGGCCGGCGGCGCGACGCTGCTCATTCTCACCGAGCGCGGCGAACTCCTCTCCGCGCTTACCTCGCCCGTTGGCTTCAAGCCCACCACGCGCACCTCCGTCCTCGGTGGCCGTTGCTGGACGGTTCCCGTGCTGTCAAACGGCCGCATCTACTGCCGCAATTCCCGCGGCGATTTGGTGTGTGTGAAAGCGGCGGCGCGTTAAGCCGCAACTATGCAATTGGCGGACCGCCGCCGTCTCGGCGGCTCACGGCGTGGGAAGTCCGTGAGGGCAATAGTTCTGCCGATTTTGGTTCACCGCCAGTGAACATTCTGCGCTGCGGAAAATCCGCGCGTCCGCCCCGGTAGGACGGTGTGAGCCGCCGGGACGGCGGCGGTCCTTCTGCATCGTTACGGTTAAGGGCGATGGAAACCACCTGCTGGGTTTCGTGGCGATCGGAAGCGATTCTCGCCAGCCACACACGCAAAACGTCACACGATAATTGCCGACACCTTTGCTCCCCTCTCATTAGCACCCGGCTTCAGCCGGGTGTCCAAACGGTGGCGGACTGGAACCGCTTCAGCGGTTTTGTTGGAGCGAGAAACCGCTGAAGCGGTTGAAAAAATTGGGGGATCGAGGTCACCCGGCTGAAGCCGGGTGCTAATGAGATTTCCGTCCGCAAAATTTTTCTTCCGCATCCCCGCCGCCGTGCGGATGTTCATTCGAGCACCACGAATTTCATGCGAAGCCCCTTTCACACGCTCCTGGCCGTCACACTGCTCGCGATTGCGGGGAGCAGTTCGAGCAACGCCGCCGAGCGGTTGCGCTACAATCGCGACATCCGGCCGCTGTTGTCCGACAAGTGTTTTTTCTGCCACGGCCCCGATGAGAAAAAGCGCGAGGCCAAGCTCCGCCTCGACACGCGCGAGGGCGCGCTCACCGATGGCGCGGTCGTCCCCGGCCAGCCGGAGAAAAGCAAAATCATCGCGCGCATCACCGCCACCGATCCCGATGATCACATGCCGCCCGCGAAGGCCAAGCTGCGCGACTTCACGCCCGCCGAAATCGCGACGCTGAAACGCTGGATCGCCGAGGGCGCCGAGTATCAAGCGCACTGGGCCTTCGTGCCGCCGGTGACGACGCCCGTTCCCGCCGTGACGCTCGAACTTGCGCCGACCACCGCCGCTTCGCCTGCCGCGTCGCCCACGACCTCCCCTGCCCCGCCGCCGCCCTCCAAGCGTCTCACCGCGCCGACGCCCATCGACGCCTTCGTGTGGACCGAACTGCAACGCCGCAACCTGCGCCCGCAGTCCGAGGCCGACCGCGCGACGCTCCTTCGCCGCGTGAGTTTCGATCTCACCGGCCTGCCGCCGACGCCCGACGAGCTTGAGTCGTTCGAGCGCGACACCGCCCCCGGCGCCTACGAACGCCTCGTCGATCGGCTCCTGCAATCCGAGCGATTCGGCGAGCGCATGGCCGTCGATTGGCTCGATGTCTCGCGGTACGCGGACAGTTTTGGTTTTCAAGTGGACCGCGAGCGCGACGTGTGGGCGTGGCGCGATTGGGTGATTCAGGCGTTCAATCAAAACCAGCCGTTCAACCAGTTCATCACGTGGCAGCTCGCCGGCGATCTGTTGCCGAATCCCACCGACGAGCAAATTCTCGCCACCGCGTTCAACCGCCTGCACCAGCAGGAAACCGAGGGCGGCAGCGTCGAGGAGGAGTATCGCGTCGAGTATGTGTGCGACCGCGTGCAGACGTTCGCCACCGCGTTTCTCGGCCTCACGTTCGAGTGCGCGCGCTGCCACGATCACAAGTTCGATCCGATCAAGCAGAAGGAATATTACCAACTGTTCTCGCTGTTTCAGAACATCGACGAGGCCGGGCTGTACTCCTTCTTCACGCCCTCGCCGCCCACGCCCACGCTCGCGCTCACGGATGATTCCACCAAGCAACG
>JAYVOY010000665.1:0-3081 GCA_043757645.1 Verrucomicrobiota bacterium | reverse complement strand
CTCACCGAGCAGGCCGACATCGTCGTCCGTTACGCCGGCGGCAACAACGCCGGCCACACCGTCTTCGTCGGCCCGCAAAAATACGTCCTGCACCTCATTCCCTCCGGCATTCTGCGCCCCGGAAAAACCTGCGTCATCGGCAACGGCGTCGTGCTCGACCCCGTCGGCCTCGTGAAGGAATTGCAGGGCCTCGCCACCCTCGGTGTCGCTGTGTCGCCCGAAAATCTTCTCGTCTCCGAAACCGCCCACGTCGTCCTCCCCTATCACCGCGAACTCGACGGCGCGCGCGAACTCGCCAAGGGCAGGGGCAAGATCGGCACCACCAAACGCGGCATCGGCCCGTGCTACGGCGACAAGGCCGCGCGCGTCGGCATTCGCGTGATGGACCTCATCAGTCCCGATCGTTTCGCCGCCAAGTTGAAAATCCGCGTGAAGGACGCCAACGCCCACCTCAAGGGTCTCGGCGCGAAGCCCGTCAGCTACGCAAAAATTCTCGCGGAATATTCCGCCGCCGCCGAGGTGATTCGTCCGCACGTCACGAACACCGTTCATTACCTCCACGCCGCCACCGTCGCGCGCCGGGGAATTTTGTTCGAGGGCGCGCAAGGCACGTTCCTCGACATTGATCACGGCACGTATCCGTACGTCACTTCCTCCAACACCACCGCGGGCGGCGCGTGTACCGGCAGCGGCGTGCCGCCGCACAAGATGGACAAAGTTGTCGGCGTGATGAAGGCCTACACGACGCGCGTCGGCGAAGGTCCGCTGCCAACCGAGAACGCCGAAATCTCCGACCTCCTCCACGGCATGGGCCGCGAGTTCGGCTCGACCACGGGCCGCGCGCGCCGCTGCGGTTGGTTCGACGCCGTTGCCACGCGCCACGCGACGATGGTCAATGGCATCGACGAACTCGCCGTGACCAATCTCGACGGCCTCGATTCGCTCGCGAGCATCAAGGTCTGCGTGGGTTATCGCGTCGGCGCGGTGGCGCTCGATCACATGCCGAACGACATCGAAATTCTTTCCCTGTGCGAACCCGTTTACGAGGAACGCCCCGGCTGGCAGACCGACACCAGCAAAGCCCGCGTGTGGAAAGATCTCCCCGCGAAGGCGCGTGATTATCTGAAATTCATCGCCGATCAAACCGGCGCGAAACTCACCATCGCGTCCGTCGGCCCCGCGCGCGAACAAACCATCTTCCGGTAAAAAGCCTCCGGTAAAAAACGTCCGGCAAAAAAAGTTTCTCGGTGAGCGTCGTTACCCAACTCAGCGCCCCCGCCAAGGCCAGCCTGCCCACGCACATCGCCATCATCATGGATGGCAACGGACGCTGGGCCAAAGCCCGCCATCTCCCGCGCGTCGAGGGCCACCGCAACGGCGTCGAGTCCGTCCGCGCCTGCGTGCGCGCGTGCGGCGAACTCGGCATCAAATACCTCACGCTCTACGCCTTCTCCGTCGAAAATTGGAACCGCCCCAAGGACGAGGTGGACACGTTGATGAAGTACCTCGCGCGTTTTCTGAAAAACGAAATCGGCGAACTCAACCGCAACAACGTCCGCCTCGACACCATCGGCCAGATTCACCGCCTGCCGGAATTCGTGCAGGATCAGCTCGCCAAAACCCAGGCCGCCCTCGCGCGCAACAACGGCCTCACGCTCGTCCTGGCCCTCAGCTACGGCGCGCGCGTCGAGCTTGTCGAGGCCGTCCGCGCCATCGCCGCGAAGGCGAAGGAGGGCACGATTGATCCCGCCGAGATCACCGAACAAGTCATCTCGCAACACCTCTACACGCGGCATCTGCCCGACCCGGATTTGCTCATTCGCACCAGCGGCGAAATGCGCCTGAGCAATTTTTTGTTGTGGCAGATTTCCTACACGGAACTCGTCGTGACCCCGACCCTCTGGCCCGACTTCCGCCGCCCGCATCTCTGCGAAGCGATCGAGGAATACGCCCGCCGCCACCGGCGCTTCGGCGGAATTTGATTTGGCAAAGGCCGTTGCGCCTCACGCAAAGGGCGCGCAGGCCGCAAGGGAATTCAGGGCAGGGGAATGACCTTTTGTTTTCGGAATTCTTCCGCCCTCAATTCCTCTGCCGACGATTTTTTGCGCCTCGTCAATTTCCCCGCGGCGTTTTCTCCATTGCCTTTGCGGACTTTGCGCGAGGCCAAACGCCGGTTTTGAGTTCAACCGAACTCCGCCACGGAATTCAGTTTTCGATTCCGCGGATTCGCCGCGCGCGGCCGCGGTTAACTCCTCACGGCAACAACTCCGGCGTGAGCGTGTACACGACGCGATTCGTGCGCGCGGTCACCTCGATCGGCTCGAAAAATCCGTTGCGCCCCGAGTGAATTTCCCCCGTGCGCCGCAACTCCAGTCCCGCCGGCTCGAGCACCGCGAACGTCTCGCGACTCTTGCCGAGCGTGACGCTTGCGGTGTTGCCCTCGAGACTCACGCGCGCGGCGCGGACACCCGTGAACATGAGCGCTGGAAAACGTACGCGCACTTCGTTGGCGGTTCCCTGCACTTCGGTCGTGACGCGCGCGCGCTGCGGGGTGAGGTCGTACGTTTCCACCACCGCGGAGACGTTTGTGGAGTTCACCGGATAACCCACGAAGAAAACGACGTTCGTCGGATCGCTGCGGAACATCGACAACTTCGGTCCCCGCGTGAGGTCATAAAGTTCCCCCGCCAGCGGCCGCCACGCGTCGCCCTCGCGCCACGCGATGCCGAGCGCGAGCGGCTCGCGTCGCCACGGAATCGAGTCACTCGGACCGACGACGCCCTCGACGCCGGTCTTGTGGATGCGCACGAAACCGGTGCTCTGGTAATTCGTGTCCGCCTTCGTGTCGATCTGCACGTAGAGGCCGCCCGCGTTGGCGATGATCTTGCGAAACTGCGGCACCTCGAACGCGTACCCGCCAACCTCCGCCGGCGCGGTGCCCGCGAGAATCGTGTCGTCCGCCACGTTCCACGCGAGCGCGAGCGCGGCGGCCGCGAGCAGATTGAAATGCGAGTGCGAACCGTACGTCTCGAAGCCGTGTCGCGCCGCGGGATCGAAGGCGTTTTTCACCGTGTTCAATTC
>JAYVOY010000664.1:0-3092 GCA_043757645.1 Verrucomicrobiota bacterium | reverse complement strand
CGCGCAGCGGTTCGAGGCGCGCGAGGTCGAACTCCAGCCCGCTGTAATAACCCCGGGCCGACGCGGCCTTGGCGCCGGTCTGCATCCGATACGTTCCGACGACCTCGCCGGTGCGCGCTTCCTCGACGAGGAGGTGCTCGCAAATTTCATCGAACGGGTCCGCGTCGAGGCAGGTGGCAAAGGACTGCTCCAGGCCTTCGTTCAATTCCAGATTGAAAACCAGAAACCGCAGGCTCTGCGCGGCGCGCACGTCCGCGCGCGACTCCGCCAGGCGGAGGCGATACGGGCTTTCGCCGCGCCCGCGCGCCAGCACTCGATCCGCCACATTGGGTGATGCGTTCATGGAAGTGTCTCCATTTGATTAGTTGCCCGCCGTCTTGTCCCCCGCGGTTTTCGCCCGCGACCGGACCGTGCAAAATCGTTGTGCTGGCATCGTTCTCATTCTCTTCGGGCGTGTCAAACCCGCGCTCGCAACGACTGGGTGACGACGGGTGGCGGCGCGTTGCCGTCGCCGCGGAGAGGCGACTGGGGTTGCCAACCGGGGTGGTGCGGACCGCGCGGCGGCGGGCGTTGTTTTCATCGCGGTGCGTTATGCGTGATTTCGGGGGGCGCGTGGTAATTGAAAAAATTGCCCGCCCATTGCGCCGGCGGGCGAAACGGTTCGTCACCGAAATGTCACGATACCCGCATTGCCCAAGCGGGTTTGCCACTGCTAAACGTTGCTGGTGGCAAAACAAAAAATTCTCGTGGTGGACGACGAACCGGATGTCGTCGAGCTGGTCGAGTTCAACCTGAAGTCCGCGGGCTTCGCGGTGACCTCGGCGGAGAACGGGCGCGAGGCCCTCACGACGGCGCAATCGACGCGGCCGGATTTGATCGTGCTCGACGTGATGTTGCCTGAGATGGATGGCTTGGAGGTTTGCAAATTGTTGCGCCGCGATCCCGTGACGGCGGCGACGCCGATCATCATGCTCACCGCGCGGGCCGAGGAGGTGGACCGCGTGCTCGGGCTGGAACTCGGCGCGGATGATTACCTCACGAAACCGTTCAGCCCGCGCGAACTCGTGCTGCGGGTGAAAGGCCTGCTGCGCCGCGGCCAAACCCCCGAGACGAAAGTGGATTCGATCCGCATTGGCGAACTCCACATGGACCTCCCGAAACATCAGGTCACCATCTCCGGCAAAGCGGTGGAACTCACCGCCACGGAATTCAAACTCCTCGCCACACTCGCCGCGCGGCGCGGGCGGGTGCAATCGCGCGAGACCTTGCTGCGCGACGTGTGGGGCTACGAAAGCCTGATCGACACGCGCACCGTCGATACGCACATGCGCCGGTTGCGCGATAAAATCGGCAAGGCGGCGCGGTATCTCGATACCGTGCGCGGCGTTGGGTACCGGTTCGTCGAGGCTTGATTCCGCGCGGTCCGCCCGTGAGCCTTGCCCCATGTGGCCCGGAATTTTTTCGCTGCTCGCCCTCGCCCTCGCGGGCCTGTGGTGGCTCGCCCGTCGCCGCATTGCCGAGCTTGAGTCCGAAGCCGCGCGCCTCCGCCAAGCCACCGTCGCCGCCGAGCGTTCGCACGCCGAGGCGCGCGCGCGCGCGCAGGCGCAGCAGTCGGCCTTGTTCGACAGCATGGTCGAGGGCGTGCTTGTGCTCGATTCGAAATTCAAGGTGCGGCTCGTCAATCAACCCCTCGAACGGCTGCTCGGCATCACGCGGGACATTCGCGGCTGCGCGATCATGGAAGCCTTCCGCCTGCACGAATTGCAGGAACTCGTCAGCCGCACCGCGCGTGACGGTCAGGTCGGCGGATTTGAATTGGATTTGCACGGACAGAATCGCCGCATCATCGAGGTCAATTCCGCGATGATCCTCGATCGCCAAGGCGGCTCGCAGGGAATGATTTTGGTGTTCCACGATCTCACGCGGCTCAAGCAGTTGGAAAACACGCGCAAGGAATTTGTCGCCAACGTCAGCCACGAATTGCGCACGCCACTCTCGCTCATCAAGGGCTTCGCCGAAACGCTGCTGGGCGGCGCGAAGGACGATCCCGCCGTCGCGACGCGCTTCCTGCAAACCATTGAGAAACACGCCAATCGCCTGAGTTTTTTGATCGAGGATTTACTCACCATCTCGCGGCTGGAATCCGGCCAGATCAGCGTGCAGCCGCAAACGCTCGAACTGCGCGCGGCGTTCCAGCGCGCGCTGGACGATCTTCACGGCAAGGCGGTGGAGAGAAACGTGGAGCTCCGCAACGAAGTCCCCGAGGCTCTGCGCGTCCACGCCGATCCCGAGCGCCTGCAACAGGTGCTGGTTAACCTGCTCGAGAACGCGATCAAGTATGGCGGTGGCGGCGAACGCGTGCTCGTCAGTGCCGCAGTCAACGCGGAAAATCTGGTGGAATGTTCCGTGCGGGATTTCGGCGCGGGCATTCCCGCGGAGGCCGTGGACCGCGTCTTCGAGCGCTTCTACCGCGTGGACCGCGCGCGTTCGCGTGACCAGGGTGGCACCGGTCTGGGGTTGGCGATCGTGAAGCACCTCGTGCAATCCCACGGCGGCCGCGCGTGGGCCACCAGTGAGCTTGGCAAGGGGTCCGACTTTCGTTTCACGCTCCCGCGCGCGGATGAAAAAAGCGCGGGCTGAACCGCCCGCGCCGGGAATTTCCCCGCCGCTTTGGGCGCGGCTAAAACCGTAACGATGCCGTAGGACCGCCGCCGTCCCGGCGGCTCACACCGTCCAAACGGGGCGAACGCGCGGATTTTTCGCGGCCCAAAATGCGCACTGAATCGTGAACCAAAAGCGCGCGGACAATTGCCCCCCTCGGACTCCCCACGCCATGAGCCGCCGAGACGGCGGCGGTCCCACCTACTGCATCGTTACGGCTAAAACCGCCGGGCTGACCGCCGGGGCACCCGTTGCGGCTGCCCGCTGGGCCGGACGGACGCATACACATCCTGTTCGGCATGCATGGTCTCGCGATCGGTGTGGCGCAGCAGCTTCGAGCCGAACTTCATCAGGAGTTTCGCCGACATGCGAATCCGCAACACTTCCCGGAAAAAACCACTCTCCCGATTGCGGTAAGTAAAGGTTTCCAA
>JAYVOY010000663.1:0-3097 GCA_043757645.1 Verrucomicrobiota bacterium | reverse complement strand
GGAGCGGGTGAAGGGAATCGAACCCTCGTCTCAGGCTTGGGAAGCCCACATTCTACCATTGAACCACACCCGCATCCTCCGACCGATTGTTCAAGTTTTTGACTCGAACCGGGAGCACGCTGGCGATGATGGGGAATAATTTCAAGCCCGGAGAATTTTTTTGTCGGGTCCGCCAGCAGGCGGTTTTAATGCTTCTGAATCCCCGGATGAGCCAGACTGACTGCGTTCGCGGACGCGATTCAGCGCGCGGGCTTTTTCTTGAAGTAGAGTTCCTCGGCATTCCACGTGACGCGGTAGGAACTGAGGACGGTGGGGCGGAGATTACCGAGGTCGCTGCGGACGGCGGCGTAGGAGATGGGCGTGGTCGTGTAAATCATCGGGACTTGGTCGGTGAGGATTTGCTGGACCTCGTCGAAAAACTTTTTGCGCTCGGCGAAATCGAGGGTCTTGAGCTGCGCGTTCATGAGGAAGTCGATGCGGGCCTCCCAGTCGGTCGCGGGGGATTTCTGGCGCGGGAACCATTGGTGGGTGAAGCCGCCGGATTGCAGCACGTTCATGCTCGAGGATGGGTCGGTGCCGCCGCCGCCGAGGCCGAGGAGAATGGCGTCGTAGTCGTAGGTGTTGTTGATCTTGTCCACGAGCGCGTTGAAATCGACGGGCTGATAAACCAGCGTGACACCGAGTTTTTTGAGGTCGTCCTGGATGAGCACGGACATTTTTTCGCGCACGGAATTGCCGGCGTTGGTGTTGAGCACGAACTCGATTTTGTTGCCTTGTTCATCTTCGAGAACACCGTTGCCTTTGCGGTCCTTGATGCCGATTTCAGCCAATAAAGACAGGGCTTTGGCGCGGTCGAAGGGGTATTGGGGCAGGTTGGCGTGGTGCCATTTTTTGTTGCCGGGCGAGATGAAGCCGAAGTTCGGTTGCGCGCGGCCGGCATAGACGGATTTCACGATGCTGTCGCGGTCGATGGCGTGGCTGATGGCCTGGCGGAATTTTTGATTGCGGAACCAGTTGAGCTTTTTGGGATCGACGATGGGCTTGCCGGTTTTGGCGGTGAGGTTGGTGTTGAGGTTGAACCAGAGGAAGCCGCGTTCGAGACCGAAGCCGAGGTCGAGGAGTTGGAATTTCCCCTTGTCGGACTCAGTCTTGAAACGCTCGTAATCGTCGGGGCGGATGTTTTCGTGCGCGTCGGATTCGCCCTTGAGGAAGCGCAGCGCCATCGCGTTCATGTCGGGCACGACGGTGTAAATGACGTTGTCGAGGTAGGGGAGGCGCTGGCCCTTGGTGTCCACGACGAAGTAATTTGGGTTGCGCTCGAGGAGGGTCATTTCGCCGGGCTTGAATTGCTTCAGCTTGAACGGGCCGCTGCCAACGATGTCGGCGGGTTTGGTGTTCACGCCAAACGCGGAAACGAAACTGCCGTCGGCGACGGACTTGGCGAGAATGTGCTTCGGCAGAATCGGCACGCCGCCGAAGTTTTCGAGGAAGGGCGCGTAGATGTCGGGCGTGACGACTTGGATGGTGCGGTCATCGACCTTGGTGACTTGAAAATTTTTGCCGTCGAGTTTGAAAAGATCGGCGGTGACGTTGTCGATTTTGGGATTGTAAATCACGTCCCAAGTGAACGTGACATCGTCGGCGTTGAGCGGGTGGCCGTCGCTCCAGCGGAGGCCTTTGCGGAGCTTGAAGGTCCATGTTTTTTTGTCGTCCGCGACGGACCACGATTCCGCGAGGCCAGGATCGACATCCTGTTTTATCCAGTCGTAGCTCAACAGGCTGGCGAAGAGAAAACGAATGATGTCCTCGGAGGAACTTTCGTTGGCGGTGATGGGATTGAACGTTTTCGGATCGCCGAAGGTGGCGATGACGAGTCGTCCGCCGGGGATGCCGGGTTCGCATTTCGCGACGAGCGCACCCTCGGGCGGCGGGCCGGCGGGGGGCTGGGCTTGATTGGAGGAAGTGTGCGGGGAGGCGGAGTCGGTCTTTTTGTCGCACGCGGCGAGCAGCAGCAGGCAGGCGGGGAACAACACGGCAAAATGGCGAAGCGCGACGGCGGAAAGGAATCGGTTCATGCGCGCGAGGCTACCGATGGGGCGTGTGAGTCGGAAGTAGTTTTTGCGGGCGGTGGATGCTGGCGCGAGGCGGCGCAAAATAGGGACTGGAGATTTTCTGCGATCGATGGGTCGCGCGGAAGCCGCGTGTGGAGGCGCTTCTCCGTTGCCGGGTTTGGGTTGGCAGCACGGCCTTGGGGTGTCACGTTGCCCGCCATGAGCACGATCACGATCCCATTGCCTGACGAGGATTTGGATTTCCTGCGCCGCTACACGAGCGCGCAGGGGATTTCCGTGGAGGTTTTTCTTGCGCGGCAGGCGCGCAGTCTGCGTGAGCGTTTGCAGCAACCGCTGCATCCCGCGGTGGTGGCTGCGACGGGCATCATCCGGTCCGACGCGCGGGAACAAGAACAGCGGGAACACTGGGAGAAAAAACACGCGTGACCGTCACGGTTGACATCAATGTGGCGCTGGATGTCTTCCAGAGACGCGAGCCTCACTTTGGGGCGTCGGCGCGGGTGCTGGACTTGGTGGTCTCGGGAGGACTTCGCGGGGTTTTTCCCGCACATGGCTTGACGACCCTTCATTATCTCATCCGAAAACACGGGGCGAAGGCGGATGCGGAAGGGGCGTTGGATCAAATTTTGCGGCATTTTTTGGTCGCGAGTCCTGAGCGGGAAGGGTGGCAGCGGGCGCGGCGACTGGCCATTTTGGATTTTGAGGATGCGGTCGTCGCCACGGTGGCGGAGCAGACGGGGTCCGCATTTGTGGTTACGCGAAATACGGGTGATTTCGCCGGTTCGCCGGTGCCCGCAATTACGCCAACGGATTTCCTCGGGCAGTTTACTTCCGCTTTGTGACAGGGGCGTCGGAAGCCTGATTTCCACTTGGATCAACCGGGGGGCTGAAATTTTCTATTTATCGGAGCGCGGATCGAAGGCGTCGCGGAGGCCGTCGCCGAGGAAGTTGAGGGCGAGGAGGCTGGTGACGAGGACGCCGCAGGGGAAGACGAGGAGCCACCAATAAATGCGAATGGGATTGAG
>JAYVOY010000662.1:0-3099 GCA_043757645.1 Verrucomicrobiota bacterium | reverse complement strand
GCCATCGCCACCGCGGAGAAAACCCTCGCCGCCTACGAGCAGGAACGCGCCCCGATCAACGCCGCCACGGAAAAGAAACGCCTCGAGAAAATCGCCGCGGATGAAAAAGCCTTGAAGGAATCCGAAGCCACCCTCGCCGCGCGCCAGGCGGATTTTGAAAAGACCCTCCCCGTCAGCCGCACTTGGACCGCGTGGACCGCGCTTGATCTCACCGACCCGAAGGCCACCGGCGGCCCGAAGCTCGTGAAGCAAAAGGACGGCACCCTCCTCGCCAGCGGCCCCGGCGCGGCGGTCGATTACACCGTCACCGCCGAGACGAAGCTCACCAACATCACCGGCGTGCTGCTCGAGGTTCTCCCCGACGCGAGCCTCCCCGACTTCGGCCCCGGCCGCAGCAAGGGCAATTTCGTCCTCACGGAAATCACGTTGACCCACGGCAAGAAGGGCAAGTCCGAGGAGAAAATCAACGCGGCCTTCTCCGACGCTCGCGCCAATTTTTCGCAGAAGGATTTCGACGTGAAGCTCGCCATCGACGGCCAGAACGAGGCCAACGGCAAGGGCTGGGCCGTCAGCGGCACGCCCGTGGGCCAGCCGCACTTCGCCTCATTCCAATTGGTCAAACCTATTACCGCCGCCAGCGGCACCAACGCGCCCGCCGCCACCGAGTTGCGCTTCACGCTGTCGCAGAAATTCGGCGAGGGCTACACCATCGGCCGCTTCCGCCTGTGGGTCACCACCTCCGCCGACCCGCTGAACTTCGGCCTGCCCGCGCCCGTGCTTGAGGCTGTGAAGCTCCCGCCGCAATTGCGCTCCAAGGATCAAACCAACGCGCTCGCCAGCTACACGCGCGAGACCGACACCGACTTGCGCAAAAAGGAGCAAACCCTCTTCACCAGCAAGCTCCCCACTCCCCCCGATCCCAAACTGGCGGAACTGAAGGGCGTGATCGTCACCGCCAACGAACCCATCAAGCTCGACCCGAAACTCGTCCAGCTCCGGCAGGACACCGCGATGAGCACCAAACAAGTCGCCGACAAACGCCTCACGATGGCGCAAGACCTCGCGTGGGCGCTCATTAATAATCCGGCGTTCCTCTTTAATCGTTAGACGAACGCGCCAAAACAGCTTTTAGTCCACCAACCACCAACCGAAAAAAACAAACCTATGATTCGTGTACCCGGCCAACCCGGCAGAGACCTCTGCGATCCCCACCTCGGCATCACCCGCCGCGACCTCCTGCGCGTCGGCGGCTCCGCCATGCTCGGACTCACCCTTGGCTCGATGTTCGAGTTGCAGGCCCGCGCCGGCGTCACCACCGCCAAGAAAGCCCCCGGCTGGGGCAAAGCCAAAAGCATCATCATGGTCTATCTCCAGGGCGGCCCGAGCCATCTCGACCTCTGGGACCCGAAGGAAAACCTCACCGACAAATTCAGCAGCGTCTTCAAGCCCATCTCCACCAAGATTCCCGGCGTGAAGTTCACCGAGATTCTCCCGCAGCTCGCGAAAGTGAACGACAAGTTCAACATGATCCGCTCGATGAGCTACACGCCCAACGGCCTCTTCAACCACACCGCCGCGATCTACCAGATCATGACCGGCTACACGACCGACAAGGTCAGCGCCTCCGGTCAGCTCGAACCCCCCAGCCCCAAGGACTTCCCCAACTTCGGCTCCAACATCATCCGCCTCAAACCGCCCACCGAGCCGATGCTCCCCTTCGTCATGCTCCCGCGCCCGTTGCAGGAATCCAACGTCGTCGGCAAGGGCGGCACCGCTGGCTTCCTCGGCAAGGGCTACGATCCCTACTATCTCTTCCCCGACGGCGACGACATGGACCTCACCAAGATGAACCGGATCAAGATCGACGACCTGAAACTTCGCCCCGATGTCTTCTCCGTCCGTCTCCAACGCCGCGCCAAACTCCGCGACGCCGTCCACGAAGCCATGCCCGAAATCGACAAGGCCGTGGAGCAATACAACCTCAACGAATACTACGACCGCGCGCTCAACCTCATCGTCTCCGGCCGCGCCCGCGACGCCTTCGCCATCGAACGCGAGTCCGTGAAAATGCGCGAACGCTACGGCCTGAACACCTTCGGCCAGAGCTGCCTCCTCGCCCGCCGCCTCGTCGAGGCCGGCACCCGCGTCGTCGAGGTCATCTGGCCCAAGGTCGCCAACTCCGACAACCACTCCTGGGATGTTCACAACGGCCTGACCGAGCGCATGAAGAACCGCTCCGGCCCCATGCTCGATCAGGGCCTCTCCGCCCTCTTCGAGGACCTCGATCAACGCGGTCTCCTCGACGAAACCCTCGTCGTCTGCCTCGGTGAATTCGGCCGCAGCCCCGAGAAAGGCGTCAGCACCTCCGGCAACGGCAACAGCGCCGACGGCCGCGATCACTGGCCCTATTGCTACACGGCGATCACCGCCGGTGCGGGCATCAAGCGCGGCAACGTCCACGGCAAGTCCGACAAAACCGGCTCCAGCCCCACCGAGGATCCCGTGCATCCCACCGAACTCCTTGCCACGATCTACCACGCCTTCGGCATCGACCCCGAAACCATCGTGTACAACCACCTCAACCAACCCCGCGAACTCGTGAAAGCCAAGGCCGTCACCAAGCTCTTCGCCTGAGCGTTGACCGAAAACTTCCCGCGCGCCCGGCCCGCAAGGCCCGGGCGCGTTTTTTGTTTTGGGAACCGCAAGCAATTTGCTTCCGCCACAGGCGATGGAGAGGGCCGTGGCAAACTAAACCCGCATTCCGAAATGAGAATGGGGAGCGCACGCGGCCCGCGTGCCGGTTTGGGCGGCCCGCCCAAACCAGCGTGTCCCAGTTCTCACTTTCTTCTCCGCACAGAAAAGTTAGTGGAACGAGGTTTTCGGCGAGCCGCCGAAAACGGCACACCAGCGGCGTGCGCTCCCCGCGCCGCCGCACGGCGCGCAAAGCCGACTTCGGAGTTCGGGTACAACACTTCCGCCAGCGGTTCGACCACGACCGACGCGGTCAACTGGACCCAGACCCAGGGCGGGACCAATGTTGGGACGAGTTACTCATGGTGGAAGCAGGACGGGATACTGGGTTCGGATTCCCTTTCGACC
>JAYVOY010000661.1:0-3108 GCA_043757645.1 Verrucomicrobiota bacterium | reverse complement strand
GGACGTGGGTCCCGAGCTTTGGTTCCCAGGCGGGCACACGATTCGGTGAGTGGTCCAGACAGCGAAGAACCGAACGAACGGACTCCTCTGTCTGTGTTCCATCCGGGTTCCATCCGTGGCTAAAGAATAGTTCCGGCTAAATCGTGTCGCACAAGCAACACGATTTGGATCGTCATTCCGGACGTTTTTCACCGGGAACGCCCGCTGAATCCACGCTCGCGAAGGAATCCCTCGCACACCCGCCGGCGCCCACTGCGGGCTTGTGGCGGCGGACGATTCTGGCAGCGTCGCTGGCCATGATCCACTGTCCGCCGCCGCGCCGCTTGGCTGATTCCGCGTGGGGCGGTCGTCGCGGGGAGGTGTCCCTTGGTTCCCGCGCCCGGACGGAACTCGCGGAAAATGAGTGAATGCTTTTTCTAAACTTGCCGCCCTCGCGGGCGTCGTGGCGCTCACGGTCGCGGCGTTGACGTTCGTTTCGTGCTCGAGCGTGGAGCGGACGCGCGTCGCGCCGCCGGCGGTGGCGGGCGCGCATTTCGTGGGGAACCGGAGTTGCGCGGAGTGTCACACAAATATTGCGCGCGCGTTTCCGGCGAGCGCGCACGCGCGGTTTTACAAGGACGAACCGCGCTTTGCCGGGCACACGGGCTGCGAATCGTGTCACGGTCCGGGCAGCCGCCACGTCGAGTTGGGGGGCGGACGCGGGCGGGCGATTGTGAATCCGGGCAAGGATGCCACGGGCTGTTTCGCGTGCCATTTGCAGACGGAGGCGGAGTTTCGGCTGCCGCATCATCACCCGGTGATGGAGCGGCAGATGAACTGTGTGCAGTGTCACGATCCGCACGGCCTGGACATTCGCAAACCCGCGGCGGGCTTGTTTCTGGCGCGTGGTGACGATGGCTGCGCAGGCTGTCATCGGCAGCAGATGCGGCCGTTCGTGTTCGCGCACGAGGCGCTGCGCGAGGGGTGCGCGGCGTGTCACAATCCGCACGGCTCGAGCAATCAAAAGTTCCTCACGCAGCGCGACTCGAATCTGTGTCTGCGCTGCCACGCGCAGGTGCAGGGGCTGGGTTCCGCGCCGGGGAAAATCTACATCGGCTCCTCGGACCACACCGACTACATGCGCCGGGCGACCTGCTGGTCAGCGGGCTGCCACTCGGCGGTTCACGGGTCCAACATTGATCGCATTCTCCGCTACTGAATTTCGCGCGGCCAATGCGCGCTCCGCCAAATGTCCGCAAATCAAAACTCCCAGCGTATTCCGGTGCTTCGGCGAATGTGCGAATTCGCCGCGCTGGCATTGGCTTTTTGCGCGTTTTCAGTTTCCGAAAACTTGGCGGATGAACGCGCGTTGCCGCCGCCCGCCAGCGTAACCATTGATTTCGCGCGGGACATTCAGCCGATCTTTTCGCAGACGTGTTTGCGCTGTCACGGCGTGGAGCGGCCGAAGGGCGGCCTGCGGCTCGACACGCGCGAGCACGCGTTGCGCGGCGGCGAGCGGGGCGCGGACATCGTGCCGGGCAGGAGCGCGGAGAGCCGCTTGATTCAAGTGGTCGCGCGGGTCGTGCCCGATTTGGAAATGCCGCCGCCGGGGAAGGGAACGCCGCTGACGCCGGAGCAAATCGCGTTGCTGCGCGCGTGGATCGATCAAGGCGCCGCGTGGTCCGCGGCGACGAACGCGACGGCGTTTCGTTTCACCGCGGCGCCGACGATTGGCGGCGTGATGGTCGGGGGAAATCGCCGCGCGTTTCGCGAATTGGAGGGAATGCGCGAGGGCGTGTCGGGCGGCGTGGAGGAATTGTCGCTCGACGGAAAACTGCGCGGCGACGCGCGGCTGCGGCTCGAAGGCCGCGCGTCATCATCGCGTGATGACTACCGGGCGAAGCTCGCGCTGGAGCAGCCGGACGTGGGTTTTGTGCGCGCCGGGTTTCAAAATCAGCGGCGGTATTACGACGACACCGGCGGGTATTACGCGGCGCGGTCGCCCTCGCAGTTCAGTCTCGGGCGCGATCTGCACGCGGACTTTTCCAAGGCGTGGATCGAGGTCGGCCTGACGCTGCCGCATCTGCCAAGGATCACGCTGGGCTACGAACAGCAGCGTGTGCAGGGCACGAAATCGACGGTGAATTGGGGACCGGTGGGAACCGTGGATGCGGCGAGTATTTATCCCGCGTTCGAGGAATTGCGCGACCGCGTCCATGTGCTGCGGCTCGATCTCTCGCACGAGGTGGCGGGCTTCACGCTCGAGGATAATTTCCGCGCGGAGTTTCAAGACCTGCGCCGGACGCGCGAAACGGCGGCGGTTTTCACGCCGCCCGCCGCGCCGGATGTGGTCACGCGTTTTGCCGAACGGCATCGTGAGCAACGCGTCGCGAACGTGTTTCGCGCCGAGCGCCGCATTCGCGAGTGGTTGCTCCTGAGCGGCGGACATTTCTTCTCGCACGCGGACGCGGACGCGACGCTGCGGCAGGACACGCTGAACGGCGCGGGCGCGCCGATCTTCGGCGAACTCTGGATCGGCGGCCCCGTCGTGCTCAAGCGCGACACGCATTCCGTGGGCGGCAGCGCGCTGCTGGGACCGTGGGGCGACCTGTCGTTCTCGAGCGCGGTACAGGCGGAGTGGACGCGGCAGGAGGCGATGGCACCGGTTGATTTTCGGTCGGGTGATCCGTCGGTCCCGTTCTTCTTTTTCGATCCGGCGTCGCTTGCGACGAGTTTTGACCGCACCTCGATCGAGGAACATTTTGGCGCGCGCTACACGGGCGTGCCACGGACGGTGCTCTTCGCCGAGGCGCGTTTCCGGCAGGAGGACCAGCGCAAATTGGAGCAACAAACCGGCGGTCCCGAGCCGTTTCTCAACGATCAGGACTCGACGCGCGACGTGCGGGAATACCGGCTCGGCGCGAGCGTCGCGGCGTGCGACGGCGTGACGCTCAGTGGTCATCTCAAGCGTCGCGAAACGGAAAATCGCTTCGACCGTCTCGCGGGCGCGCCGCCGTCCGGGCACGCGTATCCGGGCTTCATGCGCGCGCGGGACATCGACGCGGACGAGGGCGAGTTGCGCGTGAATTGGCGGCCGCGTTCGTGGTTTCGCGCCGGGCTGTCGTATCG
>JAYVOY010000660.1:0-3119 GCA_043757645.1 Verrucomicrobiota bacterium | reverse complement strand
GCGTCCATGCCGACGCAGGAGCACACGAGGTTGCGGTCGCCGAAGACGTTGTCGATGCGGCCGACGGCGGGCCAGAATTTGTGGTCGTGCAGCCACGGCGCGGGATAGGCCGCCTGGGCGCGGGTGTAGGGGTGGTTCCACGGTTCCGCGGCGAGGGTGTCGGCGGTGTGGGGCGCGTTTTTGAGGAGGTTGTTTTGCTTGTCCACCGCGCCGGATTCGAGGGCGAGAATCTCCGCGTGGATCGCGATCATCGCGTCGCAGAAGCGGTCGAGTTCCTCCTTCGATTCGCTCTCGGTGGGTTCGACCATCACGGTGCCGGGCACGGGCCACGAAATCGTCGGCGCATGAAAGCCGTAATCCATCAGGCGCTTGGCCACGTCCTCGACGGTGACGCTCTTGAAGCCGCGCAAGTCGAGAATGCACTCGTGCGCGACGAGGCCGGACGCGCCGCGATAGAGAATCGGGAAAAAGTTCGCGAGCCGGTGCGCGATGTAATTCGCATTGAGGATCGCGAATTGCGTCGCCTCGGTGAGGCCCGCCGGTCCCATCGTGGCGATGTACATCCAGGAAATCGGGAGAATGCTCGCGCTGCCCCACGGCGCGGCGGAGATGGCGCCGATGGGATCTTCGCCGCCGAGATTCACGACGGGATGGCCGGGGAGAAAATTGACGAGATGCTCCGCGACGCCAATCGGCCCCATGCCGGGACCGCCGCCGCCGTGCGGGATGCAGAAGGTTTTGTGGAGGTTGAGATGGCAGACATCCGCGCCGATGTCGCCGGGGCGGCAGAGGCCGACTTGCGCGTTGAGGTTCGCGCCGTCCATGTAAACCTGGCCGCCGTGGGTGTGGACGATTTCACAAATTTCCCGAATGCCCGCCTCGAAAACGCCGTGCGTCGAGGGGTAGGTAATCATGAGGCAGGAGAGATTTTTCTCGTGCTGCGTGGCCTTCGCGCGGAGGTCGGCGAGAGCGATGTTGCCGTCCTGGTCGCAGGCGACGGCGACGACTTCGAGGCCGGCCATGATGGCGCTGGCGGGGTTGGTGCCGTGCGCGGAGGTCGGGATGAGGCAGACGTTGCGATGACTCTGGCCGAGGGTCTCGTGATATTTGTGGATGACGAGGAGGCCCGCGTATTCGCCCTGCGAACCGGCGTTGGGCTGGAGGGAAATTCCCGCGAAGCCGGTGATTTCCGCGAGCCAGTGTTCGAGTTGCTCGAACATCATTTGGTAGCCGCGCGTTTGCTTGAGCGGCGCGAAGGGATGCAGGCGCGCGAACTCGGGCCAGCTCACGGGGAACATCTGGCTGGTGGCGTTGAGCTTCATCGTGCAGGAGCCGAGCGGAATCATCGAGTGGCAGAGCGAGAGGTCGCGCGACTCGAGGCGGCGCAGGTAACGGAGCAACTCGGTCTCGGAATGGTAACGGTTGAAGACCGCGTGGCTGAGGAACTGGCTTGTGCGCGCGAGCGGTGCGGCGAAGCCGGTGGCGACGCTGGTGTTGATTTCGTTGACGGTGAAGGCGGGCGCGGCGTCGGCGTTGAAGATGCGGAGGAGGAGTTGGACGTCCTCGGCGCTGGTGGTTTCGTCGAGCGAGACGGCGAGAGTATTCGCGTTGACGACGCGGAGATTGACGAGGTGTTTCTCGGCGATTTTTACGACGTCGGCGCTGGTCGTGTCTTTGAGTTGAACCGTCAACGTGTCGAAAAACGGCGCGCTGGTGGTCGCGTGTCCGAGGCGCGTGAGGCCGGCATCGAGAATCGCGGCAAGGCGGTTGACGCGTTCGGCAATTTGGCGCAGGCCCGCGGGGCCGTGGTACACCGCGTACATCGCGGCCATGTTCGCGAGGAGCGCCTGGGCCGTGCAGATGTTGCTCGTGGCTTTTTCGCGGCGGATGTGTTGCTCGCGGGTGCCGAGCGAGAGGCGCAGGCCGGGGCGGCCGCGCGAGTCCTTCGAGACGCCGACGAGGCGGCCGGGCATCTGGCGCTTGAAGGCGTCGCGCGTGGCCATGAACGCGGCGTGCGGTCCGCCGTAACCGAGCGGCACGCCGAAACGCTGCGCGCTGCCGATGGCGACATCCGCGCCGAATTCGCCGGGCGGCCGCAGCAGCGTGAGCGCGAGGAGATCGGTGGCGACGACGACGAGCGCGCCGGCGGCGTGGGCGCGGTCGGCGAGCAACTGATGATCGGCGACGGAGCCGTCGGTTGCGGGATATTGGATGAGCGCGCCGAAAACCGCGGGGCCGAACGGGAAATTTTCCGGACTCGCGACGATGACTTCGAGGCCGAGCGGCTTGGCGCGCGTGCGGACGAGTTCAATATTTTGCGGATGACAATTGTCGGCGACGAGGAAGACGTTGCGGCCCTCGGCCTCCTTGACGCGATGGCAAAGCGTCATCGCCTCGGCGGCGGCGGTGGCCTCGTCGAGGAGCGAGGCGTTGGCGATTTCGAGACCGGTGAGGTCGCAGACCATTGTTTGAAAATTGAGCAGCGACTCGAGACGGCCCTGCGCGACCTCGGCTTGATAGGGCGTGTATTGCGTGTACCAGCCGGGGTTCTCGAGAATGTTCCGCTGGATGACGGGCGGGGTGATCGTGTCGTAGTAGCCCTGGCCGAGATAGGAGCGGAAGACCTGGTTTTTCGCGGCCATCGACTTGAGACGCGCGAGCGCGGCGGCCTCGGATTCGGCGTCGGGGAGTTGCAGCGTTTCGTGGCGGCGGATGTTGGCGGGCACGGTGCGATCGGCGAGTTCGGCGAGGGATTTCAGGCCGAGCGCGGCGAGCATCGCGGCGGTTTCCGCGGCGCTCGGGCCGATGTGGCGGCGGACAAATCTGTCCGGATGCAATAACTCCGGCGGCGTGGCCCCAGGGCCTTTCGCAGTCGTGGCGGCGGTGGTTTCGGTGGAATTTGCGCGGGCAACCAAGTCAAACATGCGCGGAAAACTAGGTGTCGAGAGGGGCATTGCAAGAGTGTTTTGGAAATTGCGTGAACCGGGTTTGGAGTCCCGCCTTTAGGCGGCGAGACGTTCGTTCTCGCGGCGCGTTTCCGAGTTCGCGGCGTCTTTGCAATTGTGATCGCCCTGCCGCCTAAAGGCGGGACTCCGAACGCTGCGTTCGCGGATTCTCAG
>JAYVOY010000659.1:0-3125 GCA_043757645.1 Verrucomicrobiota bacterium | reverse complement strand
CGCAAACGGCCGTGGCGAAGGGCGCGCAGTTGTGGAGCGCGCCCGTGGTGCTCGCGCGGCAGGCGCGCGTGGCGGTGGGCGCGGGGCGCGCGGTGGTGCTGTTCGGTTTGCAAGCGGACGGGCGGTTTGATGGGAAGGCCGAGCAATTCGCGGTGCCCAATGTGGTGGTGCGAAGTCTGGCGTATTCGGAAAAGCGCGGGCGGTTGTACGTGCCGGTGGAAAAGTCGAATTGAGGCATGAACGGAATTCTTCAGCGCGCAAAAATATTTCACCGGCTCGCGGTGGCGCTGTGTTTTTGCCTCGCGATTTCCGCCGCGCCCGCGCGCACGATCACGCTGAACGCGGACGCGATCGAGGCGTTCGCGGTGTTGTCGGACAAAGCGCCGCGCAACGGTTGGGCGGCGCAGGAACTGGAGCCGGGACTGTTCGTTTCCAATCCCCTGGTCGCCTCGGCCACGACGAGTTTTTTGCTGCGCTATTCCTTCGCGCAGATTCCGCCGGGCCAGCGCATCACGCACGCTGAGTGGGTCATCCCCGGCGGGCTGGCGGCAGCGGCGACGGTCAAGGTGTGGCGCGTGATTCCCGAGTGGGGTCTCGGCGTGTGTCATCAATTCCGCCTGGTGCATCCGCGCCGCCTCGAATGGTCCGTGCCCGGCGCGCGGGGCAAGTCCGTGGATCGCGCGACGAATCCCACGGGCACCGGAAAATTCGGGCCGGACGCGCCGAACGTGACGGTGAACGTCACGCAGGACCTGGAACTCTGGCACGCCGGCGCGGCCCCGAATCGCGGCTGGCTGCTGACGTTCGACTCCCCGTCGCTCCTCGTCTCGCCCACGCACGCCGGGCGCAACGCGTGGCAACTACGGATCACGTACGAGCCGGAGTGAGCGCGCCGCGCAGGTGCGGCAGCGTCAGCGAATTGTTTCCTCGTTCCGCGAAACGGAGCGCCGATCTCCAGTTCGGCGCGCACCCAACGCGACCGTCCACGCCGAGCCGGTGCTCGGCGCTCCGCGCGCGACGCATTCGGGAAAATCGCTGTCCGCGCAACTTGTTCCCGCGCGCGGTTTTGATAGCTTGAACCGGCCTTGCAAACACCACCCACAACCGACCCGGATGCCGAACTCATGCTGCGGGTGCAACGCGGCGAGCGCGAGGCGTTCGCCGAGTTGGTCGATGCGTGGAAGCAGCCCGTGCTGAATTTCGTTGCGCGCACGCTGCGCGATCCGCACGAGGCCGAGGACGTGGCGCAGACGGTTTTCGTGCAGGTTTATCGCATGAGGGATCGCTACCAACCGACGGCGCGATTCGCCGCGTGGCTCTTCACGATTGCCCGCAATTATTGCCTGAACGAATTGCGCCGCCGCTCGCGGCATCCGACCGAATCCATCGACGCGCCGGTGACAGACCGCGAACTCGCGCCGCAGTTTGTCGATGTCCGCGAGCGCACGCCGGACGAACTGGCGCTGGCCGACGAACTCGAGATGAAAGTCGAGGAAGCCGTCGCCGAACTGCCCGAGACGCAGCGCACGGCGCTGTTGTTGTTTCAACGCGAGGAACTGCCCTACGAGGACATCGCGCGCATTTTGAAAGTTTCCCTGTCGGCCACGAAGTCGCTGATTTTTCGCGCGCGCGAAACCTTGAAACTGCGCCTCAAACCGTACCTCCAAAGCGGCGCGTGGGAAGAAGCCGAACGCTGACGCAACTTTCGCCGCACCCGGACGTTTATTCCCCAAGAGATCATGAAAGAAGCCGAACTCGAACAACTGCTCGAAGCCGCGCTGCGCCGGCCGTTGACGGACGCGGAGCAGCGGCGGCGCGAGGCGCACTTCGCCGCGACGCCCGGCGCGCGCGGGGCGTGGACGCAGGAGTGGCGCGTGCGGCGCAGCGTGCGGCGGCTGCCCGCGGTGCCGGTCGCGACGAATTTCACGGGCCGCGTGCTGGCGCGGATCGACGCGGAGACGCGGGCCGCGGAGCGCGTCAACGCGGGCGGCTGGCTCGCGCGCTGGCTGGCCGGTGGCTGGCTCAAACCCGCGCTGGCTGCGGCGGTCGTCGTAGCGGTGTGCGGCGTGACGTTCCCGCAAGTGCGGCGGCAGCAGCGCGCGACGCTGGCCCGCGGGGCGGCGGCGGTTTCGCTGGTGGCGCGGATTCCGGATTTGAAAATGATGAAGGACTTCGAGCCGATTCAACGCCTCAGCGCGGTGCCGAGCCGCTGGGTGGATGAGGAATTGCTCGCGGCCTTGGAACCGGGATTCGCGCGATGAAAACCACGGCGACCATTTTTGCGCTCGGTTTGCTTTTGGCGCTGGCGCGCGCGCAGGTGCCGGCCACGCCGCCCGCGACCACGGTGGCGACAGCGCCGGTGCCAGCGGTCGTCGCGACTTCACCCGCCGCCACCGCGCCCCGCACGCCGGTGGATTTTTTCCGCGCGTTGCTGCACGCCGCACCGGCCGAGCGCGAGACGATGCTCGCGGCGCGTTCCGCGACCGAGCGCGACTTGCTGCTCGCCAAGGTGCGCGAGTACGAGGCGTTGCCGCCGGGCGAGCGCGAGTTGCGCCTCAACGCCACGCAGATGCGCTGGCGCTTGAAGTTTTTGCTCTCCGCCAGCGCGCGCGAGCGCGCCGCGCATCTCGCGGCAATGCCGCCGACAGAACGCGCCGCGTTGGAACCGCGGTTGAAAAATCTCGCACAACTCCCCGCGCGTTTGCAGACCGAGGTGCGGAGCAGCCAGACAGTCATCCATTACTACTCGCGCCCAACGGTGACGCTCGCGCCCGCGGCCGTGCCGCCGACCATTCCCGTGGTTCACAAAACGCCGCCCGCGCCATCCGCTCCGCGCGACACGCGCCGCGCGACCGTCGAGCAGTTCCGGCGCTTCTTCGAGTTGAACGAGCGCGAGCGTGCCCGCGCGCTCGAACGCTTGTCCGATGCCGAGCGCCAGAGTCTCGAACACTTGATGCAGGACCTCGATCATCTCCCGGTGCCGCTGCGCGCGCTGTGTCTGGAGGCGTTGGGCAAGTTTGCGACCCTGTCGCCGCAGGAGCAGGCCGAGTTCCTCAAGAGCGCGCGGCGCTGGCAGGGATTGCAACCCGCCGAACGCGAGACGTGGCGCGACTTCGTCAACGAAA
>JAYVOY010000658.1:0-3129 GCA_043757645.1 Verrucomicrobiota bacterium | reverse complement strand
AACATCAAGCAGGTCGGCCTCGCCGGGCAGCTTTATGCGGACGACAACGAGGAGAATTTCCCGCGGCGCGCGGGTGCCGGTCCGACGCGGCAGAATTGGTCGAGCCTCCTCCAGCCGATTTTGGAGAACCTCAATATTTACAAATGCCCCAGCGACACGAACAAGCCCGCGACCTTCGGCAGCGCGTCCACCTTTCCCGGCGACGCCGCCCCGCGCAGCTACATCATCAATGGCTGGAATGACTGGCTGCTCGACAAATACGGCCTCGTCACTTGGAACAACGCGACGAACGTCGTGCGGCAGGACGAAATCCTGCATCCCAGTGAGACGATTTTTTTCGGCGAAAAGGAATCCAATTCCGGCCACTGGTATATGGATTACAACATGGGCGACGATTACAAGGAACTCGAACTGGGCCGGCACAATCGCAGCTTCAAAGATCCCACCAGCTTCTCCGGCGGCTCCAATCACGCCTTCACCGATGGCAGCGTGCGATATTATCGCTACGGCAAGGCGTTTGACCCGGTCAACATCTGGGGCGTCACCGAAAGCTGGCGCACCAACGGCGTGACGGTTTTCCCGTGAGCCGCCGACTTGTAGGAGTCGAGGTCACGAGACTCTAACAGTTTCTTTCCCGAGAAATCGCAGCGACTGCGGAGCGCCGTCGCCCTCGGCGAAATAAGTCCGTACACGTCCTATTCTGAATACCAGTCTTTCCCGCGCAGTCCGAACCCGGCTCGCGAACGGGACCCGATTTCCGCTTGGAAATTTCCTCCGCTGGACGATTCCGGCTTGGGGTAAATCGCGCCGCGGACCCGGCCCGAAATTTGAATTGCACGACCATGAAAACTAATTGCCCACGCGCCACGCGCCCGATTCACACCTTGGCGTTCACCCTGATCGAACTGTTGGTCGTCATCGGCATCATCGGCATTCTCGCCAGCATGTTGCTGCCCGCGCTCGGGATGGCGAAGGAGAAGGCCAAGCGCATGTATTGCGTGAACAACATCCGGCAGGTCGCGCTCTCCGCCACGCTGTACGCGGACGACGACCAGGATCGCTATCCCCGTTTTGCCGGCCCGCAAAACTGGCCGAATCTCATTTTTCCGTATTTGGAAAACGTGAAGTCGTTCAAATGCCCGAGCGACACCAACAGTCCCCTCACATTCGGTTCGGGTTCCCCCCGTCCGGGCGATGCCGCGCCGCGGAGCTACATCATGAATGGTTGGAACGATTTCATCATCATCAACGGCACTCCCGCCTCCGCGGGTGCCAATCCGATCAACAACCCCACGAACGTCGTGTTGTCCACCCAGATCGTTTATCCCGTCGATACGGTCTTCTACAGCGAGAAGGCCGTGGACTCGCCGCACTACCGCATGGACGACTTCGACGGTGATGGGTACAAGGAGATCGAACTCGGGCGCCACAACCGCCGGGATGTGGGCGTGAACAGCAATCAAGGCGGTTCCAACCACGCGATGACCGATGGCAGCGTGAACTATTACAAGTATGGCAAAGCCTTCGATCCCCAAAATCTTTGGGGCAACACCGATTGGTGGCGCGTCGGCGGCGCTGGCAGCTACCCGTGAGGCGCGCCAACACGTTGTGCGCCAGCGTTCGCACAGCCGCGGCGTCCCCGTCTTAAACAATTTGCCAAACGGCAAATGGCTGGTCTATTTTCCGCCCCCATGAACCGATTTTTTCTGGCCATCATTCTGACCTTGCTGGCCCTCTCGTCAGCAACGCGGGCTGATGGTCCCGACGAACAGTATGTCCAAGCCTACCGGTTCATCCAGCAGGGCGACGACCTGAAGGGCGGCGGCAACCAACGCGGCGCGCTCGAACGCTACTACGCCGCCGAGGAGGAACTCCGCAAAATCCAGCGTCTGGCCCCCGCGTGGCAAACCGCCCTGGTCGGCTATCGCCTCAATGCCGTCCGCGCCCTCATCGCGCCGCTCGCCAAGCAATTCCCCGATGTCCTCCCGCCCAGCGGCCAGCCGCTGCCGCCCCCCGTTGCGCCGTCCACGACCAAGGGCGCCCCCCCCGCTGCCGGCGTGACCACTGCTACTCCACCGACCGCTGGCCCAGCCATCACCGCCTCCGGTTTCGAGCGCCAACTCGCCGAGAAAAATCGCGAACTCATCCAGCTCCGCATCGACAAGGCGAACATGGAAGCCGAATACGCCGCGAAGTTGAAGGAAGCCCTTTCCGCCCAAGCCGCCTCCCGCGATCCGCGCGAAATCGCCAAGCTCGAGGACTCGATCAAATCCCTCCAGAAGGAACTTGATCTCCAGAAACTGAGTTTTGAAAAGGCCACCAAAGCCACCGCCCAACAGGCCGCCACCTACGACGCGCTTGCCAAGGAGCGCGCCGCCCTCGAGAAAAAAGTTCAGGAACTCACCGACAAGAACGACAACAAAACCCTCCGCGCCGAAAACGACCAACTCAAACAACAAACGCGCGAACTCAACAGCCAGATGGGCAATCTGCCCAGGCTCGAGGAAATGCGCCGCGAACTCGTTCAGATGAAGGCCGAACTCAAGGTCCAAACGACCCTCAACGAAACGCTCGCGCGCGATAACAAAAAGATGGAATTGCTCCTCACCGAGTTGCCCGACATCAAGCCGCGCTAAACGCCGCTCCGATTCCCGCGGCAGTTCCCGTCCGCTCACCGTCCCGCCGTCTCCCCGCCCGCCTCCGGGCGTGCCGTATGTTCCGCCAATTCTTTCACGAATTATCCCTCGCCACCCGCGGCCGCGGCTTTTACGAATTGACCGCCGACGCCCGCCGCTTCGTCCGCGACAGCGCCATCCAGACCGGCCTGCTCACGCTGCACGTGCGCCACACCTCCGCCTCGCTGCTCATTCAGGAAAACGCCGACCCGGAAGTGCGCCGTGACCTCGAGCGTTTTTTCGCGCGCCTTGTTCCCGACGGCGACGCGCTTTTCGAGCACACCAGCGAGGGCGTGGACGATATGCCCGCGCACATCCGCACCGCGCTCACCGCCGTCAACCTCAGCCTCCCCGTCCACCAAGGCCAGCCCACGCTCGGCACCTGGCAGGGCATCTTCCTCTGGGAACATCGCGCGCTGCCGCACCCGCGCCGCGTCGCGCTGCACGTCATCGG
>JAYVOY010000657.1:0-3131 GCA_043757645.1 Verrucomicrobiota bacterium | reverse complement strand
ACACGAACCTGGCCTACGCGCTGCATTTGGCGCGGCGGGGCTTCGTCACGTTCGCGCCGGATTATCCGGGTTTCGGCGAGTCAAAATATGATTTCGCGGCGCGGCACGGGTACGCGAGCGGTTCGATGAAGGCGGTGTGGGACAATGTGCGCGCGGTGGACTTGCTGGAGACGCTGCCGGAGGTGGACGCGGGGCGCATGGGTGTGATTGGGCATTCGCTGGGCGGGCACAATGCGATGTTCACGGCGGTGTTCGAGCCGCGGCTGCGCGTGATCGTGTCGAGCTGCGGGTTCACGACGTTTCGCAAGGACGATCTGCCGAGTTGGACGGGGCCGGTGTATATGCCGCGCATCAAGGCGGAGTTTGGGAATGACGTGGCGAGGATGCCATTTGATTTCACGGGGGTGGTGGCGGCGTTTGCGCCGCGGCCGTTTCTCGCGTGCGCGGCGGAGCAGGATGATGACTTCGACGTGAGCGGCGTGCGGGATGTGCTGGCGGCGGTGCAGGGCGTTTACGAATTGCACGGCGCGGGCGCGGGGTTGGGGGCGCATTATCCACAGGCGCCGCATTCGTTTCCGGAGGAGGCGCGGCGGGTGGCGTATGAGTTTTTGGAGCGGAATCTCGGGGGGAAATTATGAGGGATGAATTATGAAGTATGAACCCGAACGCCGAAGCAGAAATGGGGGGCTCACGCGTCCCGCGCACGCCAGAGGGTGCGCTCCCCCCGAGTTCGGAGTTCGGGATGAACCTGGACTTCGCTGTGGAAATGCAGGGAGGAAACGATCGCGCAGCGGGGGTGCGGCGTTCACGCCGCTTCGACTTACGGACGGGTTGAGGTGGAGGAAGGTCGCGGGTCGTCAACCGGTGAGGCGGCGCAAACGCCGTGCTCCTAGTAACCGGTTCAGCCGTAACGATGCAATGGATGGAGCGCCGCCGTCTCGGCGGCTCACGGCGTGGGAAAGTCCGCGGGGGCAAATTGTCCGCGCGCTTTTGGTTCCCTGTTCAGGGAGCATTTTGGGCTGCGGAAAATCCGCGCGTTCGCCCCGTTGGGACGGTGTGAGCCGCCGGGACGGCGGCGGTCCTTCGGCATCGTTACGGCTCAGTGCAGGATCGGGAGGTCGTGGGGCTTCACGATGAGTTGGGCGTCGAGGTCGAGGTAGAAGTCGAGGCGGCGGTTGGCTTCGGGTTCGTCGATGGCGCGGGCCATGAGGAGGTAGGTGGCGTAGTGGTTGCCCTCGGATTCCACGAGGCTGGCGTAGAAGGCGGCCAGCTCGGGATCGCGGTCGGCGAGGGCGGCGGCGAGGATTTGGAATTTCTCGCAACTGCGTCCCTCGATCAGCGCGCAGCAGATGAGGTGGTCGATGACTTGCGGCCGGCTGCCGTTGCGGATGCCGCGCATGAGGCCGGTGATCCACGGGCTGGGATGCGGCTGGGCGAAGGGAATGCCGCGGCGTTTGAGCAGCGCGAGGACGAGTTGGAAGTGCTGGAGTTCCTCGATGGCGATGGCGTTGAGTTCCTCGACGCGCGGAAAGAGGTCGCGGTATTTTTCGAGGTTGAGCGCGGTGGTGGCGGCCTTGCGTTCGAGGTGCGCGTGATCGACGAGGATGGCGGGGAGTTGGGCGAGAATTTTCGGGAGCCAGTCGGACGGAAGTTTTTGGTGCCACAGGAGCATGATGAATGGTGCGCGGCGCGCGGAAGGAAATGAAGTTCAAAGCTCAAAGTTCAAAGCTCAAGGGAAGGACCAAGTGGTTAATGGGGAGCTTTGATCCCGAAAAGTGGACGCGCGTTGGGGGCATGAACCGCAGCGGAGCGCCGAGCACCGGCTCGGCGTGTTCGAGGCTGTTGGGTTCGCGCCGAGCCGGTGCTCGGCGCTCCGGTTTTTGGAAAGCTGTGGCGATGTGGCGCGGCGCGGTTTCGACGGGGAGAGAATGGGATCGGCGAATTCACGCGCCGCGATTTGGAATTTGCTCCTTCCCTTGAGCTTTGTGCTTTGAGTCTTTGAGCTTCGCCGCCGTTCTTCGCGGCTGGCGCGAGTTTCCCGTTGACCGTGCTGGCGGCGGGCGTCATGCAACGCGGCACAAATTCTTCAAAAAAAACAAACTCACTTCAGCACATGCAACTCACTGGAAAGGTCGGATTGGTCACGGGCGGGACGCGGGGGATCGGGGCGGCGGCGGCGCTGGCGCTGGCGCGCGAGGGGGCGGATGTCGCGATCGCGGGGCGGCATGAAGATGACGCTGCGCGGGAGACGTTGCGTGCGATTCAGGCGCTGGGGCGGCGGGCGGAATTGATTCTCGCGGATTTCGGCAAGCCGGCGGATTGCACGCGCGCGGTGGCGGAGACGGCGCAGCGGTTGGGCGGCGTGGATGTGTTGGTTCATTCGGCGGGCGGGCCGGTGAATGGCGGGTTGCTCGAACTCACCCCGGAGGCGTGGCACGGGGCGTTTGATGTGCATGTGAACGCGGTTTTTTATTTGTGCCGCGCGGCGATTCCGCTGATGCGTCCGAAGCGCGAGGGCGCGGTGATTTTGATTTCCTCGACGGCGGGGAAATTGGCGACGCCGAGTCACCTCGCGTATCAGGCGGTGAAGGGGGCGATCCCGCATCTCACGCGCGGATTGGCGCGGGAGTTTGCGGCGGACAATATCCGCGTGAACTGCGTCGCGCCGGGGGTGATTCGCACGAAGTTTCACGAGAAGATGTCGCCGGAGCAGAAGAAGCTGAATCTCGAGCAACGGATTCCGCTGCGGCGCGAGGGCACGCCGGAGCAGGTGGCGGAGGCGATTTTGCTGCTGGTGAAAAATGATTACATCACGGGGGACGTGGTGACGATTGATGGCGGGCTGACGATGCGTATCGCGTGACGGGGCGGGGGAGTGGAGGCGGTGGATTGTACACGGAGAAATTTGGCAAAGGAATTTGGGGCTGGGGAATTTTAAAGAGCTTTTTTGGTTCCATTCGTTTGTCCCTATTCGCTTGTCTGATTCCTTTGCCCCCATTCGGTTCCCAATTTGGTTCGGGAGTTTTTGTTTCTCTTTTCAGCGGACGGCGAAGGTTTGAAGTCAGGTGCGGGTGGCGGGATGAGTCCCGCGTGGAAAAAGTTAGAGACTCGTTACCTCGTCTCCTACAAGG
>JAYVOY010000656.1:0-3131 GCA_043757645.1 Verrucomicrobiota bacterium | reverse complement strand
CCCATGGAATGTCAGATATTAATTTCGGTGAAGGGGGCAGTCGAATTGGGAAGGCGGGAATTCTCTGATTTCGTTTTCTGCCTTCCTGATTCTCAATTCGGTTTGGCGATGGGAATCTGGCCGGCGAGTTCTTCGGCGGGGTAGGTCCAGATTTCGGCGAGGGTCGGGTGGTAGTGGGGGACGGCGGCGAGTTCGTGGACGGTCATGCGCCGGGCCATCGCGACGATGATTTCGTGGATGAGTTCGCCGCCCATTGGACCGACGCAGGCACCGCCGAGGATTTCGCCGGTGTCGGGATGGGCGAGGAGTTTCACGAAGCCGTCCTTCGCTTCCATGATGAGGGATTTGCCGTGGTCGTTGAAGGGGTAGCTGGCGGTGAGGCAGGGGAGGTTGGCGGCGCGGGCGGATTTTTCAGTGAGGCCGACGGTGGCGATTTGGGGGTCGGTGAAGACGACGCTGGTGAGGAGGCGGTAGTCGCTGGCGCGGGGTTGCGCGGGGTGAAGAATGTTGTGGGCGGCAATTTCGCCCTGCTGGATGGCGAGGTGGACGATCTCGTAGGGGCCGGTGCAATCGCCGGCGGCGTAGATGTGCGGGGCGCTGGTTTGCTGGCGGTCGTTGGTGCGGATGCACGCGCCGTCAAGGGCCACGCCGGCGCGGGCGAGTGCGAGCGAGGCGGTGTTGGGCGTGCGTCCGAGGGCGAAGAGGATTTCGGCGGCGGCGACTTCGTGGCGTTGGCCGGCTTGTTCGAAGGTGATGATTTTGCGGGCGGTTGCGCGGCCATTCTCGGTGCGATTTTCGAGGCGCGCGTCGAGGAGGCGGGTGTTGGTGTGGAGGGTCAGGCCTTCGCGGCGGAGGACTTTTTCGAGCTCGACGGCGGCGTCGGTGTCGAAGTCGCGGAGGAGATGTTCGTTGCGTTGTAGCAGGGTGACGGCGACCCCGAAGCGTTGAAAAAATTGGGCGAATTCCACGCCGACCGCGCCGCCGCCGAGGATGATCAGGGACTCGGGAAGGGTCTCGAGTTCGAGGGCTTCATCGCTCGTGAGGTAGCCGACGTCGCGGAGTTGGGGCAGCGGGGGCGGCGCGACGACGGAGCCGGTGGCGAGGAGAAAATGGCGCGCGGTGAGGCGTTCGCCGGTGCTGAGTTGCAGCGTGTGTGGATCGAGGAAGGCGGCGTGGGCGCGGCGGAAGTCGAATTTGCCGCTGGTGAGTTGGCTGCGGCGGTAGCTGGCGAAGTCCTCGATCAGCGCGCGTTTGCGGGCCATGACGCGGGGGAAATCGAAGGTGACGGGGCCGGCGTTGATGCCCCAAGTGTCGGCGTGGCGCGCGAGGTGGAGAACGTCGGCGGCGTAGAGGAGGGCTTTCGTCGGCATGCAGCCGCGGAGGATGCAGAGGCCGCCGATGTCGCGGCCGCCTTCGAGGACGATGGTTTTGCGTCCGGCGGCGGCGGTGGTGCGGGCGGCGGCGTAACCGGCGCTGCCGCCGCCGAGGACGGCGAGATCGTAGTCAAATTCGCGCATGAGGCGGAGGATGCGAGCGGGGTGGGGTGAGGGCAATTGGGAAAAAATTGCGTGGGGAGAAAAATTCCGGACCGGTGACGCGGCGGGAACGGAGGGGCTGACAAGCGAATCGGGACAAGCGAATGAGGCGGGGCGTTCGTGGCGTTGGCGTTGCGAAACCCACTGCGCTCGGTTCTGAACGCGCGGTTGCTTGACGGTGCGGCGCGGGGTTTGGAAGATGGGCGGCATGAGCGAGATAATTTATCCGAGAAGTCCGCGGGAAATGATGGCCGGTTGGGCGTATTTGCCGCGGTTGGTGGACAAGGTGCGGCTGTTTTTGGCGGGGAAGTTGCACGCGGATTATCAGGAGAATTTCGCGTACAAGGGTTTCGATGCGAAGTGGCTCGCGGCGGCGGGTTTGCAGCCGGAGCCGTTTATCGCGGTGGTGCGGGGTTGTGTCACGGATGGTCAGGTGTGCGATTGGGTGCGGGAGAATGTGAAGAAAGCCGCGGGGGAAAGGGCGGCCTTCAATGCGGCGGTGCTGAACTACGGCACCGAGGGGGAGGAGGTGAAGGCGCGCCTGAAGTGGCGCAAGGAACAGGCGGGGTTGGGCGCGCGGGAAGACATTCAGTCGTTCGTGGATTTCATCGATGCCGACGAGAAACGGATTTAGCGTGAGAGCCACGAACCGCGTGCCAGCGGCGGGGAACGGAAAATGAGGAATCCTCACCAAAGCATCAGAAAAAATCAGGAAATTCGTGGGAATTTTGCAACGAGATATTGCAACCCGCTGGAATTCAGGGAGATATACAATTAGACGCGGCCCGCTGAATATGGAAGCATCTTGCCCGTCGAAAACCGGACCAACGGATATCGCATCGGCACGTTGCTGGTGCAGCAGTTGGTTTGTTCGATAATTAACAACTCAAAAAGGTAAAATATGAAGCTCGTCAAGTCCCTCACTGCCCTCGCGTTCGCCGCCGCCATGATCGTCAGCGTCTCCATGGCCGCTGATGAAAAGCCGAAGTTCACCGCCGGTTCCTGCTGCGACAAGGCCGACAAGAAGGGTGAAGCCTGCAAGCACAAGTGCTGCGTGGAAGCAGCCGCGAAGAAGGAAGTCTGCGCCAAGTGCAACAAGCCGAAGGCCTAATTTCCCCGTCTTAATTCAGGGCGGCCAGCCGAAAGGTTGGCCGCCTTTTTGTTTTCCGCGGCCCCACGCCAGCCCCCGGTCCGGGCGATTTGGCGATTTTCTTTACACTTCGGCGGATGGCGCGAAATTGGCCGCGACGGAATACTCCACCCTCGCTCCCGTCCGGATTTATCCGGAACGCCGCAATGAGAATGGGGAGCGCACGTGTCCCGCGTGCTGCTTTGGGCGTCCCGCCGAAAGCTCGTTCGGGGGGCTGCATAGTGGCGGGAGGTTCGCTTTGGTGCCGTGCCACAACCCGGAGAAAGTGAGTGGCCGGCGGGACGCGTGCGCTCCCCATTCTCATTGCGGCGTTCGGGTTTATTTGAGTCAACGCGCCTCCCGCCCTACCGCATTGCACCGCGGCCTCGCCCTGCTAACCTCGACGCATGGCTTTTGATTCCTTCCGCCAGTTCATCGACGCACTTGACCGCGCGGGCGAACTCATC
>JAYVOY010000655.1:0-3156 GCA_043757645.1 Verrucomicrobiota bacterium | reverse complement strand
AACTACAATGTGGGTCAGGGCACTTACGAATTTTGCCAAGGCATTTACGAGCCGAACTAAGGCATTTACGACCCGCGTCAGGTCATTTACGACCCGCACCAAGTCATTTCGCGTTTAGTGTTTTTGGGGTGTTTCCGGGGATTATTGATTTTGAAGGACTGAATTGGGACAAAGTGACTCAACCGCCGCGTTTCGCGGGCAGCGCCGGGCGGTCACGCCCGACAAATGGCCCCCGCGGACATTCCCACGCCGTGAGCCGCCGAGACGGCGGCGGTCCGGCGGCAGCCGCGAAAATACGGTTTGGAGGTTGCGCCGGTGGCGGGGGTTTTGGAGAGTTGCGCGGGAAATTTTTTGATGATGAAACTTTTGGTCATTGGCTCGGGTGGACGGGAACATGCGCTGGTTTGGAAGCTCGCGCAGTCGCGGCGCGTGGCGCGGTTGTGGTGCGCGCCGGGGAATGCGGGGATCGCGGAGGAGCGGCTCGCGGTGAATGGAGCGGCGGTGGAGTGCGTGGCGGTGGGGGCGGAGGATTTGCCGGGGTTGCTGGAGTTCGCGCTGCGGGAGCGGCCGGAGTTGACGGTGGTGGGGCCGGATAATCCGCTGGCGGCGGGGATTGTGGATTTGTTTCTGGCGAAGGGTTTGCAGATTTGGGGGCCGAATCGACGGGCGGCGCGGTTCGAGGGGTCGAAGGCGTTTTCGCAGGAGTTCATGGAGAAGCACGGGATTCCCACGGCGAAGTCGGGGACGTTTCGCGAGCCGGGGGCGGCGAGGAAATTTGCGGCGAGTCTCGGCGGGCGTTGCGCGGTGAAGGCGGATGGGCTGGCGCTGGGCAAGGGCGTGTTGTTGACGAATTCGGTGGCGGAGGCGGAGGCGGCGATCGAGGAGATCATGGTGGGTCGGGCGTTTGGCGCGGCGGGGCAGTGTGTGGTGATTCAGGAGTTGCTGGAGGGGATGGAGATTTCGTTGCACGCGTGGTGCGATGGGCGGCGGGCGGTGTTGTTCCCGACGTCGCAGGATCACAAGCGGGCGCTGGATGGGGACGCGGGTTTGAACACGGGCGGGATGGGGGCGTATTCGCCCGCGCCGTTTTTGAATGAGGCGGAATTGGCGGCGGTGGGGCGGCAGATTTTGGATCCGTGGCTGAAGGGGTGCGCGGTGGAGGGGATTGATTTTCGCGGGATTCTGTATCCGGGCGTGATGTTGACGGCGGCGGGGCCGAAGGTGCTGGAGTTCAACGCGCGGTTCGGTGATCCGGAGGCGCAGGTTTATTTGCCGCGGTTGGAGAGTGATTTGGTGGATTTGCTCGATGCGAGCGCGGCGGGCGCGCTGAATCGCGTGGAGGTGCGGTGGCGTCCGGGCGCGGCGGTGTGCGTGGTGCTGGCGTCGGGCGGGTATCCGGGGAATTACGCGAAGGGGAAGGTGATTCGCGGGCTGGAGGACGCGGCGAAATTGCCGGACGTGAAGGTGTTTCACGCGGGCACGGCGCGGGTGAACGGCGAGATTGTGACGAATGGCGGGCGCGTGCTGGGCGTGACGGCGTGGGCGGAGTCGCTCGCGGCGGCGCGCGCAAAAGCGTATGCGGCGGTGGAGTTGATTAAGTTCGACGGGGCGCAGTTCCGTCGGGATATTGCGGTGAAAGGGCTGCGGTGAGGCGGCGTTTTTGGGGCGTTTGGCGAGGTGCGGCGGGTGGTGTGTGAAGAGCATGAAACATAAATTTTTCAGTGCGCGGGCGGTGGCGGTGACCCTGGCTGCGGCGGCGATGGCGTTGGGTTCGGCGACGTTGGCGCGCGGCGAGGAGGCGGTGGGGTTTCAGGAAATTTACAGTTTGATCCGCTCGAATCTCGCGGGCGTGAAGGAGGCGGACCTGGAGCGCGCGGCGGTGCTGGGGTTGCTCCAGCAGTTGCAGGGGCGCGTGGTGCTGCTCACGAACGGCGCGACGGCGGCGGAGGTGAAGGTGCCGGAGACGTTGCTGGCGCGGACGAATGTGCTCGAGGAGGCGTTCGGTTACGTGCGGGTGGAACGCGTGGAGAAGGGGCTGGCGGGTCAACTCACGGCGGCGCTGGAGAAATTGAACGCGGCGAAAAAAGTGAAGGGGACGATTCTGGATTTGCGGTTCGCGGGCGGCGGGGATTACGCGGCGGCGGCGGCGGCGGCGGAGAAATTCATCGGCGGGGAAAAGGCGTTGTTGCAGATCGAGGGCAAGGTGTTGCGTTCGAGCGCGACGAATGCCGCGCTGACGGGGCCGTTGGTGGTGCTGGTGAATGGCGAGACGACGGCGGCGGCGGAATCGCTCGCGGCGATTTTGCGCAAGGCGAATGTCGCGATGCTGATCGGCGGCGCGACGCCGGGGCAGGCGGGCGTGTACATGGAGTATCCGCTGAAGAACGGGCAGCGGCTGCGCTTGGCGAGCGGGATGGTGCGCCTGGGCGACGGCAGCGCCTTGACTGGTACGGGACTCAAGCCCGATGTGAGCGTCGAGGTGCGCGCGGATGAGGAGCGGGTTTATCTCGGTGATCCGTACGCGGACTTGGCGGTGGCGGGCGCGAAAACGGGCGCGGGCACGCAGCCGCGGCACCGCATGACGGAGGCGGAATTGGTGAAGCGGCAGCGCGAGGGGCGCAACACGGAGGAGGATGAAATTCCCGGCGCGGCGGCGGCGGGCGACAAGGCGCGGTTGGTGATCCGCGATCCGGCGCTGGCGCGCGCAGTGGATATTCTCAAGGGGCTGGTTTTGTTGAAGTCGGCGCGCGCAAATTGATTTCACCGTTGACGGTTGCCGGTTCGCATTTCACTTTCGCGCGCGCTCTGAGTTTGAATGAAAACCATCCTGTTTGTTTGCACCGGAAACATCTGCCGCAGCCCCATGGCTGAGGGCCTGTTTCGTCACATGGCGCAGGGGCGGGGTGATTACAAGGTGATCTCGGCGGGCTTGGGCGCGATCAACGGACAGGCTCCGAGCACGTATGCGGTGCGGGGCTTGAAGGAGATCGGCATCGACATCGGCGCGCAGCGGAGCCGGATGCTGACGGGCCAGATGGTTCACGACGCGGACCTGATTTTCGGCATGACGCACGGGCACGTGGACGCGATCAGCTTGTTGTATCCGCAGGCGGTCGAGAAAACGTTTCTGCTGCGCGAATTCGACGACACGCTCCA
>JAYVOY010000654.1:0-3167 GCA_043757645.1 Verrucomicrobiota bacterium | reverse complement strand
AATGAGAACCGGCGCGCAGCGACCACTTCCCGCGCGGCGGACCGCCGCCGTCTCGGCGGCTCACGGCGCGGGAAGTCCGAGAGGGCAATTCGCGCTCGAACTTTTGGCTCACCGTTCAGTGAACATTTTGCACTGCGGAAAATGCCCGCCTCCGCCTCCTTTGGACGGTGTGAGCCGCCGAGACGGCGGCGGTCCGACTGCATCGTTACGGCTTAACCGCTTTCTCGCGCGAATTTAGTTTTAGAAAAACATTCCATCCCGCCATGACACCCACCCGCATTCTCATTCTCGGTGGCGGCTTCGCGGGGGTGAAGTGCGCGCAGACGCTGCGGAAAAATCTCCCGCGCGAGTCCGCCGAAATTCTCCTCTTCAACCGCGAGAATCATCTCGTCTTCAGCCCGCTGCTGGCCGACGCGGTGGGTTCCTCGCTCAGCCCGCTCGATGTCGTGGTGCCGCTGCGCGAGATGCTGCCCGGCGTGCTGTGCCGCACCGAGGACGTGAAGACCATCGACCTCGACGCCAACGAAATCGAATGCGAATGCGTGGATGGCCCGGCGCGCCGCATCCCGTTCGATCACCTCGTCATCGCCTGTGGCAGCGCGGCCAATCTCAACGTCGTCCCCGGCATGGCCGACCACGCCTTCCCGCTCAAGACCGTCGGCGACGCCACCGCGCTGCGCTCGCACGTGCTGCAACAACTCGAGACCGCGGAGATTTGCGACGACCCCAATCGCCGTCGCTGGCACCTGTCATTCGTCGTCGTGGGTGGCGGTTACAGCGGCGTGGAAGTGGCAGGCGAAATCAACGACCTCCTCGAGAGCAGCCTGCGCTTCTTCGCGAACCTCCAAGCCGAGGATGCCTCGGTGACGCTCATTCATTCGCGCGCGCAAATCCTGCCGGACATCGGCGATGAACTGCGCGAGTTCGCGCGCAAAAAGATGATTCAGTCCGGCGTGCGCATGATGCTCAACGCCCGCGTGCAACTCGCCACGCCCGCTGGTGTCGGTCTCGGCGACGGCACGTTCGTTCCCGGCGCGACGATTGTTTGCACCATTGGCAGCACGCCGCCGCCCGTGCTCGAGCGCTTAAAAGTGCCGCAGGAAAAAGGCCGCCTGCTCACGACTCCCGACCTGCGTTTGACGGGCCGCGCGAACGTCTGGGCCGTCGGCGACTGCGCGCAAATCATCAACGGCGCCGATGGCAAACCGTGTCCGCCGACGGGACAATTCGCCGAGCGTCAGGGCCGGCACGCCGCGGAAAACATCATTCGCGCGCTGCGCGGTTACGAGGCGCTGCCGTTTGCGTATCAGCCCGTCGGGCAGCTTTGCTCGATCGGCGGGCATTGCGCGGTCGCGGAAATGTTCGGGCGCCAGCTCTCGGGATTTCTCGCGTGGTTCATCTGGCGCGGCGTTTATTTGTTCAAGCTGCCGTCGTGGTCGCGGCGCTTTCAGGTCGGCTTCGATTGGGCGTGGCTGCTGTTGTTCCCGCGCGATCTCAGTCACCTGCGCACGAACCAGACGGACCGCGTCTCGCACGCGCACTACAAACCGGGCGATGTGATCATCCGGCAGGGCGATCCGCCGACGGATTTCTACGTGATCGAACAGGGCGAGGTGGAGGTCGCGCGCACGACGCCCGCGCATCCCGATGGCGAAGTCGTGACAGTCCTCGGCCCCGGCTCGTTCTTCGGCGAGAAGGCGCTGCTGAACACCGAACCGCGCAGCGCCACCGTGCGCGCGCGCACCGACGTGGAAGTGCTCGTGCTCGGGCGCAACGTCTTCGCGCAACTCTCGCAAGCCCTCGCGCCGCTGCGCAACGCGCTCGCGAAAACGCTGAACCGCCGGATGCTCGACCCGTGGCGCAACCTGCCGGGCGCGCATGATTTGCTGGTGCGCACGCTGGTCCGCGACGTGACGGAACCCGCGCCACAACCGCTGTTGAAACCCACGACGACCTTCGGCGAGGCGCTCATCGCGTTTGCCGGCGCGAGTTCCGATTTTCTGTTTGTCTCCGCGGATGGCGTTGCCCTCGATGGCATCGTGACACTGAGTGACATCAGCTTGGAACACTCGCGCCAAACGCCGCGCGCCACGTTGGTGGCAAAAATAATGTCCGACAAACCCGTCGCCGTCGCGCTCGACGACACGTGCGTGACCGCCGCGAACACGCTGCGCGAAACGCGCCTCTCCGCGCTGCCCGTCGTGGAAACGCGCTCGACGCGGAAGATCGCGGGCGTGATCCGGAGCCGGCGCTTGACGGCGCTGGCGCTGCGGGATGGCGAGGGGACGTAGGCGTGAGCGCGCCCGTGTTCTTGTGGGGGACGACGTGAGGAGTCTCTAACTTTTCCCGCCCGGTCGCCGCCGCACTCCCAGACGCTGGCGCGCCGAATTTTCGGTGCGGAGTCCCGGCTTCAGCCGGCGCGGCGTGCGGCGTGAGGGAAATGCCGTAAACCCGCCTGTGCGCCGCGTGCGCAAACGCCCCGCCGCCTGAAGGCGGAACTCCGTACCCACACGGCCAAGCCGAGCGAAGCCCGGCGCTCCGACTGAGGCTCACCCTTTTCCGCCGCGCACTTTCTCTTTCAAATCCTCGAGGCGGTCCTGGAGTTTTTTGCGTTCGATCACGAGGAGGCGTTCGAGTTCGGCACCGCTGCCGCCGTCGCCAGCGGCGCGGGCGGCGGTGCTTTTGCCGGTGAGCGAGATTTCGAGGTCGGCGATCTTCGCTTTGTATTCGCTCTCGAGATCGGCGATCTGGCGCTTTTGCGCGGCGGTGAGTTTGACGGAAGGCGCGACTTTGTTGAGTCGTTCCATGGCGAGTTCGTAGGCGCTTTTCATAAAAGGGGGCGGAGGTTTTTGGTGAAAAATGTTTGGTGAAATTTTTCTGGCGATTCGGCGCGGCGCTCAATCGGCGAGGCGCACCTCGAGGCGGCCATCAGCCACGCGGACAGCATGGGTGCGAACGGGCTTGTCGGGACGCGTGGCGCACGCGCCGGTGGCAAGCTCGAATTCCCAGCCGTGCAGCGGACAAAAAACTTTTCCGTCCTCGACCGTGCCGGAACCGAGCGGGCCGCCGCGATGCGGGCATTCGCCATCAATCGCGCAGAAGCGGTCGCCGAGATTGAAGACGGCGACCTCGTGGCCGTTGACCTGCGCGGTGAGGCCGGCGCCGGG
>JAYVOY010000653.1:0-3173 GCA_043757645.1 Verrucomicrobiota bacterium | reverse complement strand
ATGTCGGCGGCACGGTTGTGGTCACCCTCGCGCCGAACGAGCCGCTGGCCGCGCGGCCCGCGTTGTTCATCAACGGCGCGCCCGCCCCGTTTGGCGGCTCGAACGGTTTGACCCACCTGTTCACCTACACCGTGCGGGCCGGCGACGCGGCCGGGCCGGCCAGTTTGCTCGTGAGCAATCTCGTGGACCTCGCGCTGAACAAAGGCTCGTCGCAGTTCACGAAAAATCCCTTGGGCGACGGCTCGCCGACACCGCCAGTCATCACCACCCCACCCGCGAACGTGACCGCCGCGGCGCTGACGACGGCCACGTTCACCGTGGGCGCGACAGGCTCCGCGCCGCTGAATTACCAATGGTTTTTCAACGGCACCACCGCGCTCCCCGGCGCGAACAGCGCGACGCTGGCGTTGAACTCCGTGACGGCGAACCACACCGGCAACTACTCGGTGGTCGTCGCCAACGCGTCCGGCAGCGTGACGAGTTCGGTGGTGACACTGACGGTGAATCGGCTCGTGCCCGCGCTCACGTGGGCGACGCCCGCGGCGCTCACGTACGGCGCGGCGTTGAGCGGGGCGCAATTGAACGCGAGCGCGGCGGGCGTGGCGGGAACGCTCGTTTACAATCCCGCGCCGGGAGCGGTCCTGACCGCGGGAACGAGACCGCTCGCGGTGAGCTTCACGCCGAACGATGCGTCGGTTTACACCGCGTCCGGCGCGGGCGTGAATCTCGTGGTGAACCCCGCGCCGCTGACGATCACCGCCGCCAATCAGAATCGCGCACTCGGCCAGCCGAACCCGCCGTTGACGGCGAATTACAGCGCGTTCGCGAATGGCGAAACCGCCAGCGTGTTGAGCGCGCCGCCCGTCCTCACCACGACCGCGACAATCAATAGTCCGGCGGAAAATTATCCCATCGTGGTCAGTGGCGCGGCGGCGGCCAATTACGCGATCACGCCGGTGAACGGCACGTTGAGCGTGACGACGGGCGACCCGGCGATCACCACGCAGCCGACCCCTGTCACGGTGCTGCTGACGGGCAGCGCGACGTTCACCGCGAATGCGGCGGGCACCGCACCCTTGATTTATCAGTGGTTTTTCAACGGGACCAATCCGCTGGCCGGAGCGACCAACCCGTCGCTGATCGTGACCAACGCGCAGTTCACCAACGCGGGCGGCTATTCCGTGGTGGTGACGAATCCGGTCGGCAGCGTGACCAGCGTCGTGGCGGCGCTGACCGTGCTGCCACCACCGGCGACCAATTTTTACGGCGACAATTTTGAGGCGAAGGCCAGCGGCAGCAACCTCACCAACGACACGCGCTGGACGGCGTTCCTGACTTCCGACGGCAGTTTTGCCGCCACGGCGTTCGTCACCAACAATCCGACCGCGCCCGGTTCCACGCGGTCCGCGGTGTTCCAAGATGTTCCGGGGAAAAACCAAATCTACTGGTTCGCGATGACCAACGCGGTCACTGCCGCCGCGGTCGAGTTCGACGTTTATCTCGATGACCGCAATCCGACCGGCGAGGCCAGTTTGGAAATCCGCGCCTCGTCCGCGAAAACCAACTATCGCGAAGTCGGCCTCCTGCTGCGCCAAACCCCCGGCACCAGCACGTGGGAAGTCGCGGTCGCGTTGGGCACCGGCACCGTCGTCTTGACGAACGGGCTGCCGCTGCGCACGTGGCATCGCGTGCGCTTTGACAATGATGTCGCCGCCAACAATTACTCGGTGGGGTTCGACGGCGTCACGCTGGCGGCGCGGACTCCGTACGCCGCGCCGATTCAGGCGCTGACCACGGTCAACAACATTCAGTTCCGCCACACCAGCGCCGACGAGGATGTGTACCTCGACAACCTCACGCTGCCCGTGCCGGGCGTGGTCGCGCCCCCATCGCCGCTGCCGCCGCCGCCCGCGGGCGCCAATTATTATGGCGATGATTTCGCGGGCAAAACCGTGGGGGCCAATCTCAACGCCGATCCGCGCTGGAGCGCCTATCTGGCGAGCAGCTTCAACCTTTCAGCGACCGCGTTCGTCACCGACAATCCCGTGCCGGCGGGTGCCACGCGCGCGGCGGTTTTCCGCGGGCAAGCCACTGGCGCGCACCAGATTTATTGGTTCGCGCTGACGAATTCCGCGCCGGCGGTCGCGGTGGAGTTTGATGTTTTTCTCGATGACCGCAATCCGGCCAACGACGCCGCGTTCGAGGTCCGCGCGTCCAGCGATCGCACGAATTATCGCGAGGTCGCGCTGCTCCTGCGCCAGACCGCGGGCGCGGGCACGTGGGAACTCGCGGTGGGCGCGCTCAATGGCGTGACCGTGTATCAAAGCAACCTGCCGCTGCGAACGTGGCATCACGTGCGCTTCGAAAATGATGTGGGGAACAACGCCTATTCCGTGTGGCTCAACGGCGCGCGGCTCGTGAGCAGCGCGCCCTACGCGACACCGATTCAGACCGTGTCGGCGGTCAACACCATCCAGTTCCGCAACCTCGGCGCCGACGAGGACGTGTATCTCGCCAATCTGACCCTGCCGCCCGTCACCGCGCCGAATCCCGTGGCCCTGGCCGCGGGGTCGGCCGCGCCGCTGTCGCTCTCCACGGAGCAATTTGCGAGCGACTCGCTGACCGCCACCTTTGCGACTCGTGTCGGCGGCACCTACTTGATTCAAGGCTCGGCCGATCTGACGCTCTGGGAAGACCTGCAAACACTGGTCGCCACCGACACCAGCGTGACGACGACGTTCGCGTTATCGCCCGGCCGCATTCGTTTCTGGCGGGTGGTGGAACTGCCGTAACGCGGGCGCGGCAACGTCCGAACACGCCGAGCGCCCAAGAATTCCCCCGCCGCCAAGGCGATGCGGCCCGACCTGCGCGTGGCGCTGGCGGCTTACGGCGATTACGGCGCGGGTTACATCGGGACACTCAAAGCCTACGCGGAGGGCGGCTACGAAACCGCGCCCGGCTTCAGCCGTAACCATGCAGTTGGCGGACCGCCGCCGTCTCGGCGGCTCACGGCGTGGGAAGTCCGTGAGGGCCATTCACCCGGCCAATTTTGGTTCACCATTCAGTGAACATTCTGCGCTTCGGGAATTGCTCACGTCCGCCCCGTTTGGACAGTGTGAGCCGCCGGGACGGCGGCGGTCCGACTACATCGTTACGACTGAAGGCGGAACTCC
>JAYVOY010000652.1:0-3179 GCA_043757645.1 Verrucomicrobiota bacterium | reverse complement strand
CCGAGCGGCAGGTGGACATTCTCCATCTCGCCATCGACGTGACGCCGAATTTCCAACAACGCACCGTCGCGGGCAGCGTCACGCTCACGTTCCAGCCCCTCGTCAAGCCGCTCACCGAACTGCGCCTCGACGCCGTTGCTCTCACCATCGAGCGCGTCGAGTGCGCCGCCCAACTCACCCATCAGGTCACCGACAAGGAAATCACCTTCGTTTTCGCGAGCGCGATTCCCGTCGGCAGGGAAACCAAACTCACGATCCACTACCGCGCCGAGCCGAAGAAGGGGCTGTATTTTCGCACGCCCGAGATGGGTTATCCGGCGACCGACATGCACCTTTTCACGCAGGGCGAAACCACCGAGTCGCGCCACTGGTTTCCTTGCATCGATCATCCGAACGACAAATTCACCTCCGAGGTCACCTGCCGTGTCGCGCCCGATTTGACCGTGCTCTCCAACGGCCGCCTCGTCTCCTCCACGCTCGATCCGCAGACCGGTCTGCTCGCCGTGCGCTGGTTGCAGGACAAGCCGCACGTCAACTACCTCATCTCGCTCGTCGCCGGGCATTGGAAAAAACTCGAGGACAAACACCGCGACATCCCGCTCGAATTCTGGACGACGCCCTCCGATTTCGCGAACGCCGCGAGTTCCTTCCGTTCCACGCGCGACATCATGGCGTTCTTTGAAAAGGAAATCGGCGTCCCCTATCCGTGGGCCAAATACGCGCAGGTCTGCGTCCACGACTACGGCTGGGGCGGCATGGAAAACACCAGCATCACCACGCTCAACAACCACACGCTTTTCACCGCCGAGACGGAGAATCTTTTCAACAGCGACAGCCTCGTCGCGCACGAACTCGCGCATCAATGGTTCGGCGACCTCGTCACCTGCGCCGACTGGAGCCACGTCTGGCTCAACGAGGGTTTCGCGACCTACTACGACACGCTCTACGACGGCTTCAAAAACGGCCGCGACTCGATGAACTGGCACCTCTACAACTCGGCCAAGGGCATCGTCGGCCAGCCGAACGAAACGCGCGGCATCGTCTCGCGCAAATACGGCACGCCCGACGAACTCTTCGGCTACCTCGTTTATCCCAAAGGCGCATGGATTCTCCACATGCTCCGCAGTCAACTCGGGGAAAATCTTTTCCGCACCTGCGTCAAAACCTATCTCGAACGCCACCAGTTCGGCAGCGTCACCACCGACGATTTGCGGAAGGTTTTCGAGGAACTTTCGGGCCGTTCGCTCGATCAATTCTTCGATCAATGGGTCCACCACATCGGCCAGCCCGCACTCGATGTCGCCTATTCCTACGATGCGAAAATGCGCCTCGTGAAACTCTCGGTGCGCCAGACGCAAAAAGTTTCCGACGACGCGCTGCTGTTTCAGTTTCCCCTCGCCGTCCGCTTCAAAAGCAAAGCGGGCGTGGCGAATCACACGCTTAACATCACGAGGGCCGACGAGGATTTTTACCTGCCACAGAATGACGCGCCCGAAATCGTGCGCCTCGATCCCGAGCTGGCGCTGCTCGCCAAAATCAATTTCAGCCCGCCCACCGCGCTGCTCCACGCGCAACTCGCCGACGCCACCGACACGCTCGGCCGCTGGATCGCCGCCGAGGAACTCGGCAAACGCAAGGATCAGGACACCGTGGCGCGGTTGAAAAAAGTTCTGAACCACGACCCCTTTTACGGCGTGCGCACCAAGGCCTCGGCCGCGCTCAAATCCATCCACACCGACGAGGCCGTCGCCGCGCTGCTCGCCTCGACCAAGCAATCCGACGCGCGCGTGCGCAACGCCGTGCTCGCCGAGCTGGCGGGTTGGTATCGCCCCGATGTGAGCGCGGGCGCGCGCGCGGTCCTGACCGCAGGCATCGAGAAAAACCCCGCGATTCAGGCCGCAGCCTTGCGCGCGCTCGGACCGCACGCCTCGCCCGCGTCGCGCGATTTGATTCTGAAATTTTTGAACGAACCGTCCTATCGCGACCGCCTCGCCGACGCCGCCATCGCCGCGATGCGCGCTCAGGATGACCCGGCGTTTGCCGCGCCGCTGCGCCAATATCTCGAGGAGCGCGGGGCCACGCTGGCCTCCGATGTTTTCGCGCGCGCGCTCGAAACCCTTGGCCTGATTGCCCGCAACGAACCGCAGCGCGACCTCACGCGCGCCTTCCTCGCGACGCAGCTCACGTCGCTGCGACAAGGCACGAAGCTCGCGGCCATCAACGCGCTCGGTTCGCTCGAAGATCCGCGGGCGATCGCGCCCCTCGAAACCTTCACCACCGCCGCGCCCGATTCCGCCGAGCACCGCGCCGCCACCACCGCGCTCACAAAAATCCGCGGCGCGCGCAAAGCGCCGGAGGAACTCGGCACGTTGCGCAAGGAATTCCTCGACCTCCAGCAAACCACCCGCGACCTGCGCAAGGAACTCGATGAATTGAAAAAGCGTCTCGACGCCAGCGCCACGAAACCCGCGCCCACCAAGCCCGCGGAGGCGAAATCCGCCGCCGAAAAACCCGTGGAGCCGAAACCGGCGAAGGCGAATCCGTAGCGCGAAAAGCCGAATGGAATCAGGAAGGCAGGAAGACAGGAAAACGCGGTTCCGCGGCGGTCCTTTTCCTGCCTTCCTGCTTTCCTGATCATTCCCGTCTTTCCTGCGGCGCGATCTGGGCGAATCCGTAGCGCGAAAAGCCGAATGGAATCAGGAAAGCAGGAAGACAGGAAAACGCGGTTCCGCGGCGGTCCTTTTCCTGCCTTCCTGCTTTCCTGATCATTCCCCGCTATTCGCCCGGCGCGATCTGGTATCGCACGATTGCCTTCGGTAGCATCCGCGCATGAATGCTTATTTCTGGGCGGATGAATTTCGGGTGTTGTTCGATGACGCGGTGAAGGCGTATCGCGCGGGGCGGCGCGAGGCGGGGAGTTTGTTCACGGAGAAACAGCGCGCGTTCCTCGCAACGTTGGGTGCGTCGGCGCAGGAGATTTTTGATTTTGTGGAGGACAATTCACGCGAGGGCGATCCGTCGTTCGAGAGCACGCTGCTCGTGACGGCGGTGCGGCGGGATTATTTCTTGGTGGTGCAGAAGGGGCAGTGGTCGAAGCACGTCGTGTCGATGGCGGCGCTGCCCGCGAAATCCGCGGCGGTGGATGGCATCGAGTGGCTGCCGCGCATCATCGAGAAGGC
>JAYVOY010000651.1:0-3179 GCA_043757645.1 Verrucomicrobiota bacterium | reverse complement strand
CCACGGCGGCGTGTTGAAACAATTCACCGGCGACGGATTGCTCGCGATTTTTGGCGTGCCGGCCCCGCATACGACCGAGGCCGAGCAGGCGCGCGACGCGGACAACGCGGTCCGTTGTGCGCTGGCGATGGGGCGTCGGCTCGTGGAGTTGAATCAAGGCTGGCAGGCCGAGGGGCTGCCCGCGGTGAGCATGCGCGTGGGCATTTACACGGGCGAAGTGGCCGCGGGGAGCATCGGCAGCGACGAGCGCTTCGAGTACGCCGTGATCGGCGACGTGGTGAACACCGCCGCGCGGCTCGAGCAGTACGACAAATCGCTCGCCGATCCCGAACTCTCGCCGATCCGCTGCCGCATCTTGATCGGCGCGCCGACGCGTGAGTTGCTCGGCGAGAAATACGCGCTGAACGAGATCGGCCTCTTGTCGGTCAAAGGCAAGGTCAACAAAGTCTCGGTGTTCCAAGTGCTGCACGAAACCAACCAAACCCCAACCCTTCATGAAAAATCTTAACCGGAACCATGTGGTTGGCGGAGCGCCGCCGTCTCGGCGGCTCACGGCGTGGGCGGCCCGGGAGGGTGATTGGCTAGCGACCGCTTTTGCCCACGGTTCAGTGAACTTTTTACGCCCCGGAAAGGGGGCGCCACTGCCTCTTTCGGACGGTCTGAGCCGCCGAGACGGCGGCGCTACCACTGTATCGTTCCGGCCGCAGCGACTTCACGAATGCGGCGTTTGGAAAACGCGCCTCATCGCCAGTGTTTGCGCGGTGTTTGCGCTTGCTGTCTTCGCCGCGGATTCCGATCCGGCCAGCCCGCGACCGACGCCACCAGCGACACCTGCTGCCGCGCCGGCCGCCGCGCCGGCGAAGGCACCGCGCACGCTCGGACTCAAGCGACAGGTCAACGCGGGTTCGCGCAGCGGCGGCGCGGCGCGCATCGTGCTCGCGGGTTTGGCACCGTCCGGTCTCGGGCTGAGTTCTACCAGCGAGCCGGTGTTGTGGTGGTATCTCTCGGAGCCATCGACCAACCAAGTCGAGTTCGCGCTGAATTTGGGCGAGTCGTTCGGGACGGTGCTCAAGGCGGATTTGCCGGGACCGGCGACCGCGGGCTTGCATTCGATCAACCTCGCGCAGCTGGCGAAGGAGCGGCGCGTGACGCTCGCCAGCGGCGTGCCGTACGAATGGACGCTGCGGCTGCGAAGCGGCGATGATCCGGTGAAACAACCGAACTCGATTGGCTGGGTGGAATGGGTCGCGCCGGCCACGGAATTTTCCCAAAAAATTCTGGCAACGCCGACCGCGCAGCGGGCCGCGTTGTTCACGGCGGAGAACTACTGGTATGACGCGATTCACCAACTCGCGACGGACGCCGCGGCGGGGAACGGCGCGGCAAATGCACAACTTCAGAAATTGCTGGCGGAGGTGAACCTCAAAGAAGTGCGGCTGCGTAACGCGGGGCAATAGGGGCTCCAGTGGCACACGCCGCGCCACATTTCGCAGTCGAAAGTGTTTACCACGGATGGAGCGGATGAAAACTCACTCCGTCGCGGTGACAGCACCTGTCTGTTCCTCGCACCGAGGATTCCTTCTCATTAGCACCCGGCTTCAGCCGGGTGTCGGTGCCCGAACCATTCGTTCAACCGCTTCAGCGGTTTTCCAAAAGTCCAAAACCGCTGAAGCGGTTGAAGTCCCGTGGGGATCGAGATACCCGGCTGAAGCCGGGTGTTAATGAGATTTCCAAACCGTTGGCTGAGAGTTGTGAAACGCGTCCTCACCGCAGAAGTTTTCCCGCTGTTTTCTGACGGGCAAGAATCCATCCATTCGAGTTCCACCCCTTATCCGCGTCATCCGCGTTATCCGAGGTTAACCCAAATTCCGAAATAGGAATGGGGGGCGCCCGCGGCTTGCGCCGCGCCTGCTTCGGAATTCGGGTTCAAAACGCCACGACGCGTACTTTGAAATGCAATCCCGCGTCCTGCGCGTCGTACTGACCGCGGTTCAGCTCGCGGAAGGCGTGGCCCCAGTACAGTTGCGCGGAAAATTTTTCGCCGGGCGTGAACAGGAGGCCGATGCCCGCGCTCGCGATTTCGCCGGGCGCGGGCGTTGCTGAGCGCACGTTCCAACCGGTGCCAAGGTCGAAGAACGGCGCGAGTTGCAGGACGCCCGCGCCGGCGCGGTTGCAGATCACGGGAATCCGCAACTCCGCAGAGCCGAGCAGACCCATATCGCGCACCAACTGATTCTCGCGATAGCCGCGCACCGTGCTCGCGCCGCCCAGGCTGAATTGTTCCAGCGACAGCAGCGGACTGTCCGACCACTGAAAGCTGGTGCTCAAGATGAGTTGGTTCGCCGTCTCGCCAAGCCGTCGCACGTATTGCGCCTGCCCGATCCAGCTCACGAACCGCCCGTCGCGCGGCGTGCCGTTGACAGTCGCGCCGAGCGTGTCGAGGCCCACATTCAGCGACGACCGCAGCGAGAGCACGTCGCGCGGGCTGCGGTGCACGTATTCCTGCACGAGGCGCAGCACGCTCACGGTCGCCGCGCCATTCACGGTTCCCGGCGAAAAGGAAAAGGGCTGGCCGAGCAAAAAACTTTCACTGTGTTTGCGCTCCGCCACGAGGGAGACGGCGAACTCGCGATTCGGCGTGTGAAGGAACGGATGCCGCAGCGCCAGTCCGTAACTGTCCGACTCGCTCTTGATGTCCAACGGCAGGAACGCCGCCTCACCGACGGCGAAATTATTTCGGCTGTAGGAAAATTGCAGCGTCGTGTCGCGCGCGGTGAGCGGGACGCGGTAGGAGACCCCGAGATTGTCCGCGCCGGAGAAGCCCGCCGAGTTGCCCTCGCGCACGAGCAGGCCGGTGCGGAACTCCAGCGGGTCACTGTGCCCGGTGACATTTTGATGCGAGACTTGCGCCTCCAAAATCTCGCCTCCCACGCTCGGCGGACGATCATTGCGCACCTCGAGGGCCGCGCGCCACGGGCTGCGTTCCGTCACGCGCACGTCGAGCAGGCTTTTGCCGGGCGCGGAGCCTGGCTCCAATTCCGCGTTGACGCGCGCGACGTTGGGATTGTCGCGCAGCAGCAGCAGTTGCTGTTCGAGATGGGTGAGGTTCAGCGGCGGTCCCGCGCCGAGTAGGATGCGGTCGCGGACGTAATTTGCGCGCAGCCAGTTGCCCGGCGGCA
>JAYVOY010000650.1:0-3181 GCA_043757645.1 Verrucomicrobiota bacterium | reverse complement strand
CGAGGTCGCCGAGTTGGAGTTGGCCGGCGATCACGTTGCGGCCACCGAGCCACAGCGCGAGCGGTACGCCGAGGCCGAAGACGAATTGCGCGAACGGCACGCGCGCGGACCAGTAGTTCACGGTGGCGAGGAGGGTTTTGAGATATTCCTCGCGGCGGACGCGGAACTTTTGGATCTCCGCATCTTCGCGCGCGAAGGCTTTCACGACGCGCACGCCGGCGACGTTTTCCTGAATGACGGTGGACATCGTGCCGTGGAGGTCCTGCACCTTGCGCCATTGCGGCTGGAGCTTCGCGGCGTAGAAGGCGATCAACGCGAGCGTGGGAATCATGGTGCCGATGGTGAGCCACCCGAGCTGGGGGCTGATGCGGAAGATGAGCCCGAGCGTGATGACGAGCGCGACGAGGATGTCGATGCTGAGGAAGAGGCAGGCGAAGAAAAAATCCTGCATGCGCCAGACGTCGGTGGTGGAGCGGTTGATGAGTTCGCCGGTGTTGGATTTGTCGTGATAGGTGAACGGCAGGCGCTGGAGCGTGTCGAAGAGGACGGCGCGAATGTCGGCGAGGGTTTCTTGAATCAATTTGTTGCGCAGCGGGCCGAGCGTGATCGCGACGACCAGGCGCAGAAAAATGAGCGCGAGAAAGAGCGTGACGGCGCGGGCCGGGGAGAACGCCGCGCCCGTGCGGGCGTGGGTTTGGAGGTGGTTGATCGTGTCGCCGAGGATTTGCGGCAGCGCCATTTCGATGCCGATGTTCACCATGACGAGCGCGATCGAGAGCGTGACGCGGAGGGGGTATTTGCCGAGGAACGCGAGCATCCCGAGCAGGCTGCGCGCGGCCCCGCGGGTGGGCTTCGGTGTCGGTGTTTCGGGCGTGCTGGCCACGGGTTAAAGCGGTGGATGATTCGGAACAGGGGCGACGTTGACGACTAAAAACTGCGGGCGGCGGGGCATCTGGCGGCGGGGGGATACTGATTGGAGAAAGCGCCATTTTTCCCGCTGACAGTGGTCTCATCGCCCCGCCCGATTTTCCGGTGCCGGCAAAGCCCAAGACCAGCACGCCGCGCGGCTTGGAAAAACTCCTCGGCGCGCAGCGCTGGCTGGCCCTCGACCGCGAGAGCAACACCGGCAAACGCCTGCATCACTGGCTGCGGAAGCACGGCCTGCGCGTGGAACCGGCGATGGAACTCGACAGCTTCGATCTCATCGTAAATCTCGTGGCGCTGGGAATGGGCGTGAGTCTCGTTCCGCGGCGCGTCCTCCCGCTCTACGCCGGCCGCCGCGTGGTGAAACGCATTCCGTTGCAGCCGGCCTTCCAGCGCGAACTGGTTGTCGTTGTCCGCAAGAATCGGGAACTTCCCGAGCCACTGCGCCAGTTCGTCGGAAATATTTTGTTTAGCTGAACTTCAGGAATTGGGGGCGGGAAATATTCTGCACCGGATTTGAAGGCTGATTTCGCCGGCGAAGAAACGTTTTCGGTGGACGCTTGCCGGGTTTCGGAACTGAATCTTTTTCAACATGAAATCTGCCATTGCCATTGCCGCGCATCCGGATGACATCGAATTCCAGATGGCGGGGACGTTGCTGCTGCTCAAGGAGGCTGGGTGGGAGACGCATTACTTGAATCTCTCGACGGGGAATTGCGGGAGCGCGGAGTTTGGCGCGGCGAAGACGCGGCGGGTGCGGCGCGCGGAGGCGCGGGCGGCGGCGCGGGCGTTGGGCGCGCACTGGCACGCGCCGCTGGGCGATGACTTGGAGATTCTTTACGACGTGAAGACGTTGCGGCGCGTGTCGGCGGTGATTCGCGAGACGCGGGCGGGCATTGTGCTGACGCATTCGCCGCAGGATTACATGGAGGATCATACGAACACGTGCCGGCTGGCGGTGACGGCGGCGTTCACGCATGGGATGCCGAATTTTCGCAGCGTGCCGGCGCGCGCCGTTTATCAGGGGGACGTGACGGTGTATCACGCGATGCCGCATGGGTTGCGGGATGGGTTGCGGCGGCGCGTGGTCGCGGGGGCGTTTGTGAACACGGCGGCGGTGCAGGCGACCAAGCTGGCGGCGCTGGCGTGTCATCAAAGCCAGCAGGGGTGGCTGGATGTGAGCCAGGGATTGAATTCGTATTTGCAGACGATGGAGAATATGGCGCGGGAGTTGGGGGAAATGTCGCGCAAGTTTTCACACGCGGAGGGGTGGCGGCGGCATTCGCATCTGGGTTTTTGCGCGGAGCAGGCGGACCCGTTGCGGGAGGCGTTGGGGAAAAGGTTTTTGGTGAATGCGGCGTATGAGCGGGGGTTGGTGGGGTGAGGGGAGTTGTGTCGCGCGAAGTTTGCGAAGAAGGCGAAGGGGGAAAAGGCGCGGGACCCCTTTTTTCTTCGCCCCCTTCGTTTGCTTCGCGCGACACGGATTTGTGGTGGGCGGCGCCGGATGATTTGGAGAGGCGTTGACGCGCTGGCGCGCAGGGGCCTACAAACGGCCATGAATTCATTTCTTACGCGGGGAATTTTTTTGCGTGCGGTGTTTGCAGCGTGGTTGCTCGCGGTGGGTTTGCCGCGCGCGGCGGAGGCGCGGCCGCGACTGCCGGCGGTGCTTGGGAGCGGGATGGTTTTGCAGCGGGAGGTGCCGCTGACGATCTGGGGTTGGGCGGATGCGGGCGAGGAAGTCACCGTCACGATGGGCGAGAACAAGGGCGTGGCGACGGCGGACGCGCAAGGGCGCTGGCGCGTGAAGCTCGCGGCGATGAAGGCGAGCGCGGAGCCGTTGCGGATGACGGTCGCGGGCCGCGAGACGATCGAGTTGACGGACATTCTGGTGGGCGAGGTGTGGTTGGGTTCGGGGCAATCGAACATGCAAATGTCGGTCGGGAGTTCGAAGGATCGCGCGAAGGAAATCGCCTCGGCGGACAATCCGAAAATCCGTTTGTTCCTCGTGCCGTTGGTGCCGTCGGGGACGCCGGCGGAGGACGTGAAGGCGAGTTGGAAAACTTGCAATGCGGCGAACGTGCCGAACTTTTCCGCGGTGGCTTATTTCTTCGGGCGCGAATTGCAGCAGGAACTCGGGGTGCCGGTGGGCTTGATCGCGTCGTCGTGGGGCGGGACGCGGATCGAGCCGTGGATTCCGCCGGTGGGTTTCGCGTCGGAGCCGGAGTTGCAGAAGGAGCGGGATGGAATTGCGGCGGCG
>JAYVOY010000649.1:0-11880 GCA_043757645.1 Verrucomicrobiota bacterium | reverse complement strand
TCGAACTCGCCGCCGCCCTCGCCGCCGAACGCCGGAAGAATCCCGCCAACTTTCAACGCGGTCTTATTTTCGCCCTCTGGTCCGGCGAAGAGATTGGGTTAGTCGGCTCCCACCACTTCACCGAGAACCCTCCTGCCCCGCTCACCAACCTCATTGCCTGCGTCAACTTCGACATGGTCGGGCGTCTCCGCGAAAACAAGCTCACCCTGCAAGGCATCGGCTCCTCCAGCGCCTGGCGACGCCTCCTTGAAAAGCGCAACGTCGCCGCTGGTTTCAACCTGGTCCTCCAAGACGATCCCTATCTTCCCACCGATGTCACTTCCTTCTATCCCAAGAAGCTGCCCGTCCTCAACTTCTTCACCGGCAGCCATCCCGAATACCATCGCCCCGCCGACACCGCCGACACCCTCGACTATCCCGGCCTGGAACGCATCGCCAAGTTCGCCCGCGGACTCCTCACCGACCTTGTGAAGCCCGGCGCGCGCCCCGACTACCTCACCGTCGCCCAAAGCGACAAGGGCGGCAGCCGCGACAATCTCCGCGCCTACCTCGGCACCATCCCCGACTACGCCACCGAAGTCGTGGGCCTGAAGCTATCCGGTGTCCGCGGTGCCAGCCCCGCCGACAAAGCCGGCCTCAAGGGCGGCGATGTCATCATCGAGTTCAACAAACAAAAGATCGCCAACATCTACGACTACACCTACGCCCTCGACGCCGTGAAGATTGGCCAACCCGTCGAAGTCACCGTCCTCCGCGACACCAAGCGCGTCACCCTCCAAGTCACCCCCGAAGCCCGTAAGTAACCAGTAGGGCCGGCCTGTGGCCGGCCTCGTTCCCCATTCCAATCTTGGCAGGGCCGAGTCGGGGTTGCTTCGATAAAACGGACAGTGAAACGGGGGCATTCTGTTGGCCGAATCCATGCGGTTGAAACGCGGCCGGAACGCGGCGTTTCAACTGCCTGGATTCGGCTAAACCGTAACGATGCAGTAGGAGCGCCGCCGTCTCGGCGGCTCACGCCGTCCAAATAGGGCCGACACGCACATTTTCCGCGGCGTAAAATGTTCACTGAATGGTGGCCCAAAAGCTGGCGTGGGAATGGACCTCGCGGACTTCCCGCGCCGGGAGCCGCCGAGACGGCGGCGGTCCGCCTACTGCATGGACTCAGCTAAAAGCTCCGCCCCCCCCCCCCAGCTTTCGCCCGCCGCCTACTGTTCCTTGATGATCGTGAGGAACTGTTTCATCGCCGGCGAGAGCACTTTGTTTTTCTTATGAATCGCCGCCAGCGGACGGAAAAACTCCGCGTCCTCGAGCTGCACCTGCACGAGCGTTTGCTTGGCGACCTCCTGCACCACCGTCCCCTGCGGCACGATGGCAATGCCCGCGTCGATCTCCACCGCGCGCTTCACCGTCTCGACGTTATCGAACTCCATCACGTGCTGCACGGCGACGTTGCGATCCTTCAAAATCTTGTCGATCGCCTTGCGCGTCGGAATGTCCGGCTCGAACCCGATGAACTTCGCGCCCGCAATCGCGTTCAATTTCACCGCGCGAAGCTTCGCCAGCGGATGCTGCGGATGACAGATCAGCACGAGCATGTCCTTGCGCAGCGACACGATTTCCAGGCGCGGGTCTTTCACCGGATACGCGACGAGGCCCAAGTCCACGACATTGCCCAGCACATCGTCGTAAACCTGATTCGAGCGCCGATACTCGACGTGGACATTCACGGTCGGATACGCCTTGAGGAAGCGTTTGATGTACGGTGGCAGGTCGTGCAGCCCGATGCTGTAAATCGTCGCCACGCGGATCGTGCCCGACACGATGTCCTTGATCTCCTGGATGCGATTGTGGAGCGCGTCGTAGGTCTGGATGATCTGTTTGCAATACTCGTAAAGCACCTGCCCCTCGCGCGTGAGGCGGAACTTCTTTTTGCTGCGCTCGATCAGCATCGATTTGAAATGCCGCTCGAGGGAGCTGATCTGCTGGCTCACCGCCGATTGCGTGACCTCGTTGATGTGCGCGGCCTTCGTGAAACTCTCGGTTTCCGTCAGGTCGCAGAAGACTTTCAAGCTCTCGATTTGCATAGGCCGCGATACAACGACAGACCCTGAATCGCGTCAACTAATGTCTTAAAAATGTCCCAACCCCGCGTTATTTCGCGCGCCAAAAACAAAAAACCGTCAGGAAAACTACTTCCAAAATCATCCGCGTGAGCCGCGCTAATTGCCCGCCGCGCGAACAAGAACCCGCTTGTGCCGCAGCGTTTGCGCGCAACAATTTCACGCGTACGGAGCACCGGGCGCCGACTGGGCGCGCGCGTGCGAGCACCTCCATCCCCGCCGGGACGCCTGAAAGCAGCCCAGCGCTTGCGCGCCGGGTAGGGGCCGCCGCGGCGAAAAGTCGCTTCAGGAACGACCGAAGCGTGGACCCGCCAAACGTTACTTTCGTCTCTGACGGGACTATCTTCTCCCGCGATCCGAGCCAGCACTGAAGTGCCGGGCTATTCTCCACCGTCCTCCGGGCCAAGCCCGCGGAACCCCATTGGCCGGGACTTGAAACCATGCGCGCAAGGCCTGATCGTCCGTGGATTTCACTGGGTTTGCGCTTGGGGTTGCCAGTCTCCGCGAACGAGTAGGAATGAGTGCCGGAATCCGATTTCGCCCACCGACCTGCTTTTTTTAAATTACTTTCTTGCCGTCAGCGCGAAGTTACGCATACTCGCGCAATGGCTAACGACATTATTAATAACTATTTGGCGGCTCAATCGGCTTTGATGCAGGAGAAAGAGCGCCTGGAAAAACGCCTCGTGGAAATCACGCGGGCACTCAACCAAGAACTCTCCGCTGGCGCGACACCCGCGACGGTGGCCGCCGCACCCGCTGTGGCAGCCATCCCCGTGGATGGTCGCCGGAAAAAGATGAGCGCGTCCGCCCGCGCCAAGCTCGCGGCGGCGGCCAACGCCCGGTGGGCGAAAATCCGCGCGGCCAAGGCCGGCAACGCGGTGGCGGAGAGCGGTGCGACGACCGAATCCAAAAAGGGCCGCAAGAAAATGAGCGCGGCGGCGCGCGCCAAGATCGCGGCGGCGGCGACCGCCCGGTGGGCGAAGATTCGCGCGGCCAAGGGTGGCGACGCGGCGCCGGCCGCGCCGAAGAAGGCCAAGAACACGATGAGCGCCGCCGGTCGCGCGGCCATCGCCGCCGCCAGCAAGGCGCGTTGGGCGCGAGTTCACGCCGCGCAAGCGGCCGCCGCCGCCGCACCCGCGCCCGTCGCCGCTCCGGCCGCCTAAAGCGACCCGCTGGTGGCGCGTGCCGTCGGGCGTGTTATGGTTTCGTTCATGCGGGCGCGCGCGATGCGTTGGATTGTGAGTTTGATTGTGGTGGGCTGGCTTTCGGGCCAGCCCACTTTCGTTTTGGCGCAGGCGCGGCAAGCGGGGGAGGAGATTTACCGAAAGCTTTGCCTCGAATGCCACGGTCCCAAGGGCGAGGGCGTCAAGGGCAAGTTCGCCGAAGCCATTCATGGCGATTGGTCGATCGAGAAACTCACCCGCTACATCGACAAGAGCATGCCCGAGGGCGCGCCCGAGAAGTGCGTCGGCGACGATGCCCAGGCGGTCGCACGCTACATCTATGATGCCTTCTACTCCCGCGAGGCGTGGGCGCGCCTGCATCCCGCGCGAGTGGAGCTAGTCCGCCTCACCAACCGCCAATACTCCCTCGCCGTCGCCGACGTGTTGAAACGCTTCGGCACCGTCGATCCTCCGGCGGGGACCGCGCGGGGTCTGCGCGCGAAGTATTTTAAGTCACGCAATCAAGGCAAGGGTGACGCCGTGATCGAGCGCATCGACTCTTACCTTCGCTACGATTTCGGAACCAACGCGCCCGAGGGCGTCACGACCACGACTAATGGCTTCTCGATTCAATGGCGCGGTTCCCTCCTCGCCGATGAAACCGGCGAGTACGAAATCATCATGCGAACCGGCAACGGCGCGCGGCTGTGGCTTAATGATGACGACGTTCCGCTGATCGACGCCGGCGTCGCATCCGGTCAACTCGACGAACACAAGGCGCGGCTGCACCTGCTCGCTGGCCGCACGTATCCGTTGCGCATAGAGTTTTTCAAGGCGCCCAAGGACAAGCTCGCTTCGTTCGCGTTGCAATGGCAGCCGCCGCAGCGACCACTGGAAATCATTCCCGCGCGCAATCTCGCGCCGACCAACTCCTCGCGCACGTTTGTCCTCGCCACGCCGTTCCCGGCGGACGACAGCAGCGTGGGCTACGAGCGCGGCGTGTCGGTGTCGAAAGCGTGGGACGAGGCCGCCACGCAGGCCGCGATTGAAGTGGCCGGCGAAGTGGTCCGAAATCTCGACCGCTGGTCCCGCAGCAAGCCCGCGGACAAGGATCGCGCGGCGAAGGTGGAAACGTTTTGCGAGGAATTTGTGGCCGCCGCGTTTCGGCGTCCGCTGACGGACGAGCAGAAGCGCCTCTACCTCGCGGTGCCGCTGAAGAGTTCCAAGAAAACCGCGGACGCCGTCACGCGGGTCGTGTTGCTCGCGTTGAAATCACCGCGCTTTCTCTACCTCGGTTTAGACAGCGCGAAGCCCGATGATTTCGCGGTGGCCGAACGCTTGTCGTTTGGAATGTGGGATTCGGTGCCGGACAAGGAGCTCACGAAACTGGCCGCACAAGGCGCGCTGCACACGCGCGAACAAATCGAGACGCAGGCGAGACGCATGTTGCCCGACGTGCGGACGCGCTCGAAGGTGCAATACTTTTTCCACCACTGGCTGCAGTTGGATCACGCGGAAGTGGTGGCGAAGGATGCGAAACTTTATCCCGGTTTCACCCCCGAAATCATCGCCGATCTCCGCACCTCGCTGGATTTGTTTTTGGAAGACACGTTTTGGAGCGGCCCGTCGGATTATCGCCACCTGTTGCTCGCCGAGCAGCTCTACTTCAACGAACGACTCGCGAAATTTTACGGCGCCGAACTGACCGACACGAACGACTTCGGGAAGGTCGCGCTCGATCCCAAGCAACGCGCCGGCGTGGTGACGCATCCGTACTTGCTCGCGGCGTTCGCGTATCCGAAGGCCAGTTCGCCGATTCACCGCGGCGTCTTTCTGGCGCGGAACATCGTGGGCCGCTCGCTGCGTCCGCCGCCGATGGCTGTCGCGTTCAAGGATGCCGATTTCGCGCCGAACCTGACGATGCGGGAGAAGGTCACGCAGCTCACGAGTTCCCGCGATTGCATGGGCTGTCACGGGGTAATCAATCCGCTCGGCTTCAGCCTTGAACAATTCGATGCCGTCGGCCGTTTCCGCGCGCAAGAAAATGGCAAACCGATCGACGCCGTCAGCGAGTATCTCACCGACGAAAGCGCAAAGGTGCGGTTCGCGGGCGCGCGTGATGTGGCGGAATTCGCCGTTCACAACGACGCGGCGCAGCAAGCCTTCATCGAGCAACTCTTCAATCAGGTTGTGAAGCAGCCGATGCTTGCCTACGGCCACGACTCGATGGCTCGACTACACCAGTCCTTTGTCGCGTCTGGATTTAACATGCAGAAATTGTTGCTCGAAATCGCCACCCTTGCCGCCACTCAAGGCCTCGAAAACCCCACCACCAAACAGCCATGAACGCCCTCCATCGCCGCCAATTCCTCCAACGCGTCGGCCTCTCCGCCGCCTCGCTCCCCTTCCTCGTCGGCCTGCCCAGCCTTGGCCTCGGCGCACCCGCGCGTCCGCGCCAGCGCCTCATCATCATGTTCAGCCCGAACGGCACGATCCCGAACGCGTTCTGGCCCGACCAAGAGGGCAAAGATTTTCAACTCAAGGAAATCATGACGCCGCTGGAGGAGTTCCAGGACCGCATGCTTGTCCTGCGCGGCCTGCACAACAAAGTCCGCGGCGACGGCGACAGCCACATGAGGGGCATGAGTTGCCTGCTCACGGGCATCGAACTTTTCCCCGGCAACATTCAAGGCGGCTCGCACACGCCCGCGGGCTGGGCCAGCGGCATTTCGATCGATCAGGAATTGAAGAATTTTCTCCAGAGCCGCGCCGACACGCGCACGCGCTTCGGCTCCCTCGAATTCGGCGTCGGCGTCACCGATCGCGCCGATCCCTGGACGCGCATGTCCTACGCGGGCGCGAACAAGCCCGTCGCGCCGACCTCCGATCCGTATCAGATGTATCAGAAGCTCTACGGAAAATTGAAGGACCGCGAAAACATCCAGAGCATCCTCGACACCGTGCGCGGCGATTTGAAAAAGGTCAGCACGCTCCTCAGCGCCGAAGACCGCCGCCTCCTTGAGGAACACGAGACGCTCGTGAGCCAGATGGAAAAAGATCTCACCGAAGCCGGCCGCCAAAAACTCCGCGTCACGCCGCCGACCTTCGAGGACGGCATCGCCGATCAAAACGACAACGTCCCGCGCCTCAGCCGCATGCAGGTGGACTTGCTCGTGAACAGTTTCGTCAACGACATGGCCCGCGTCGCGACGCTGCAATACACCAAGTCCGTCGGCTCCGCGCGCATGAACTGGCTGAACATCACCGATGGTCACCACGGTCTCTCCCACGAGCCGGACAAGGACGAAACCGCGATGGGTAAACTCATCAAGATCAACAAATGGTTCGCCGGTGAATTGCACTACCTCGCGCACAAACTCGCCACCACGCCCGAACCCGGCGGCGACGGCACGCTGCTCGACAACACCCTCATTGTCTGGACCAACGAACTCGGCAAAGGCAATTCCCACACACTCGACAACATCCCGTTCGTCCTCCTCGGCGGCGGCTTCGGTTTCGAGATGGGCCGCTCGCTCAAACTCGCCGGCGTCGCGCACAACCGCCTGCACCTGGCGCTCGCGCACGCCATGGGCCACAACCTCGCGACCTTCGGCAAAGCGTCCCTCTGCGACGGCGGACCGCTGAAACTCGGCTGAACCTAAAAGCGGCGGTAAGAACCGCCCACGAAACACACCAAACACACGAAAACAAAGGGGCAAACGTGTGTTGGAACGGATGTGTCTAGCTGAACTTTCCGATTGTCGTGGGCGTTCTCTCACCCCCTTTTCCTTGCGTGTGTTTCGTGTGTTTCGTGGGCGCTCATTGCCTTTTCCCGGCTGACGCATTTCCATCCACGCACCCGGAGCCGCGAACCTCGCGAACCGTTTTTTTCTTATGACTTGGAAGCATGTTTTCCTTGTGGTCACCGGCTGCGCGCTCGCCGGGATGGTGCTGGGCGGCGCGTTCGGCTTTGCTTCGGGAAAAATCACGCCGGAATTTTTCCGCCGCATCATTCCGTGGCAGGAAGTTGAACCCATCGGCGTCGCCACCTTCTTCGGCGCGACCACGGGCGTTTTGCTGGGCGGCGGCCTCGGCTGCTTTTCCGTGATCGTGCAGGGAATCCTCGAATGGCGGAAACCCGGACGCGAAGCGGCGGCGAAGGGCCAAACCTCCTGAGCCACGATTTTGCACCCACGCGGAATCTGATCAGGAAAGCAGGAAGGCAGGAATTCCAAGTGCTGGCTTTTCCTGCGTTCCTGCCTTCCTGATTCCCCACTTGATTTGGGCTGAACTTCGTTCTCCGAATCGGCTTAAGATGATCCGTGATTCCCGATTCGCGCGAGCACTCCTCAATTCGCCGCCGGTTTCCTCGCCGTCATCACACTCCGATCCGCCGCCGTCGGCTGAAACGTCACCTCGCCGAATCCCGCCGCCGTGAGCCACGCCGCCATCTCCGCCACCGAATAGATTCGCCCCTCCGTCGAGTGCATCAGGATCACCGAATACTCGGCGGCCGCCAGCGGCCCATCCTTCGCCGCGTTCAAGTGCATGTCGTGAATCACAAGCACGCCGCCCGGCTCCAGCGCGGCGAACGAGCGCGCCAACAAATCCCGCACCACCGGCACGTCCCAATCGTGTAGCACGTTGGACAACAGGTGCAGATCAAACCCCCGCGGCAGCGGCGCGCCAAACATATCCCCCGCGATCACCGAAACCTTCTCCGCAAATCCCCGCTCCGCGAGCAACGTCCGCGCGATCCGATCCACCGGCGGTTTCTCGAACACCGCCGCCGTCAAATGCGGATGATTCGCCGCCAACGCGCACGCGTAAATTCCCGAGCCGCCACCAATATCCAGCAACCGCCGCCGCCCGCCGCAATCCACCGCCCGCGCCAGCGCGCGCCCGAGAAACGCCCCGCGACAATCCATCGCCGCCGTGAACCCGCGCGCGAACTCGTCCGACTCCATCGCCTTGGACCACTCCTGCTCGCGCTCCGAACTGCCCCAATTCGCCGGCTTGCCCGTGCGCAAAACCTTCAACAAATCCAGACACACCGGCCGGTCCTTGAGCGACCCGTAGTAAGGCCCGATGAACCACGGCGACCCCCGCACCAAATGCTCGCGCGCCAGCGCCGTCACCGCGAACCCGTCGTCCTGCCGCACGACAAATCCCGCCGCCGCAAAATACGTGAGCATCACATCCACCGGCCGCTCGGCCAGCCCCAGCTCGCGACAAATCGTCGCGACCTCCGCCGGCCTCCGCGCCAGCCACGAGAAAAAATCCAGCCACACCAAACCCGTGATCAACAAATCCGTGGCGTAAATCCCATCGCGCCGCCGGTAAATGGCGGTGGGATCAAATTGCGGTCCGTCCGTCAACAGTGTGGCGTTCATATTTCAGTGCGCGCCGCGAGCTACGAGTGAGCCGAGACGTGGAAACGTTGCGCGGAGCAACGGCGGAAGGCGATTGAAATTCCGGGAGAAAGAGGGGCCGCTGGGCCGCGATTCACGGACGCGGAATTTCCAAATCCTTGCAAATCTTTGCAAATCTTTCGCGCCGTAAATTCGATGATCTCGCGATGCCGCGGCACGGCGGAGACTTTTTGCGCCGCGCGGTTGACGTAAATTGTGTGACTGCCGCCCTCGCGCAATAACTGGCAACCATGCCGCTCCAAATGCCGGATTAAATCCAGCCGTTTCATGCCAGTGCGAACGGTTCGCGGATAACCTCCTGCCCGCGCAATTCCTCCTCCGCCAATGCCCGGTTGGCTGCCAGCACCATCGCGACCGCTTCAGCAAGATTGACGCGTGCTTCTTCCAACGTCGCCCCCTGTGTGTTGGCCCCCGGCAGTTCCTCGACAAACGCCGCATACCCGTCAGGAAACCGCCGGAAAACCGCAGTGAGTTTGAATTTCATGCGGCCATCCTAACGCTCTTCAATCCTTACTCAAGCGGTGAAGCCAGTGATGCGTTTGAGACGCCAGCCGTGCCTCTGGACAAGCCGCACCAACCCCTTGCCGGAAACCGGTTTCACACCGTCAATTCCAAGATTCGGTCATTTGCGTTTGTGGCCGTCACCTCGTCGGCCACGGAGAGCCAAAGCCCGATGGCCTCACGCAGATTGGTTTGCAATTCGGCGAGCGTCTCGGCCTGTGTCACACACCCAGGCAACGCCGGCACCTCGGCCCAGAAACCGCCTGCTTCCGCTTCGTGGATAACGGCTTTCAATGTCATGCGACCGGCATAGTCCAGTTGCGGCAATCACTCAACCTGCAATTCAAAAACTGTCCGGTTTTGCTCGCACCGCGACACTACTTTCATTCAGCCCGAACGCCGAAATGATGCAGTAGGTAGGACCGCCGCCGTCTCGGCGGCTCACACCGTCCAAACGGGGCGAGAGCGCGGATTTTCCGCAGCCCAAAAGGCTCACTGAATAGTGAACCAAAAGCGCGCGGACAATTTGCCCCCGCGGACTTCCCTTGCCGTGAGCCGCCGTCTCGGCGGCAGTCCTACCTACTGCATCGTTACGGCTAATCACCGCCCACTTCCCACCGCCCCCCTCACCGCCCCGCATTCTTCGCGATGAACTCCACAATCGGCGTCGAGTCCTCCAAGCCGTGCGGATGATGCCCCACGCCTTTCTTGGCGATGAGCGTGATGTCGCCGCCGAGTTTCTGGTAGCGCTCGGCGATGACCCCGGTGTTTTCGGCCCACGGCACCACGTCATCCGCGTCGCCATAAACGTGCAGCAGCGGCACCTTCGCGGCGGCCAGCGGCGCGAGGCGGTCCACGGGATTGCCCGGATACGCGAGGGCTTCCGCCTCCGTGGCGAAGTGGAAAACTTTCAACGTCAGCGCCCAATCGCCCTTGCTCCCCTTGCCCTTGCCCTTGCCGCCGGGCCAGCTCTTGAAATCGCACACCGGCGCGTCGCCATAAAGGCACGCGACCTTTTCCGGATTCGCGCTCGCCCAGTTGTAGCAATACAGCCCGCCGCGACTCAGCCCCACGAGCGCGACCTTCTTCGCGAAACCGTATTTGCCGGTCAGCTCGGCGTAACATTTGTTCCACTGCGCGACGGCGTCGGGGCACCCGAGCAGGTTGGGCACGCTCAGGTAAACAATGTGAAATCCCTTGCCGAGCAGCGCGATGTCCGGCGCGGGTTTGTGTCCGAAAAATTCGCCGTGCCACACCCACGGCTGGCCCGCCGCCGCCTGCTTGGGCGTGACGACGAGGACATTCTTCCCGTCGATTTGAAAATCGTAGCGGTCGTAACCATTCCACACGGACTTCTTGCCGGGGAACGGCGCGGCAATATCCGCGGCAATGACTTGGGAAACCCAGTTCAAGAGGAGGATCGAGAAAAGAACTTTGGCGCGATGCGCAGAGAATTTCATGCGCGACAGCCTAGCGAATCACGGCTCCAAAAAGAAATGCAAACCGGCGCCAAACCGCGGGCGGCGGGGCGGAGCGCGGCGTGTACGCCACTGCACGATCCGAACGGAATGGGGCGTTCGTTTGGCGTTCGTGCCCGCCCCTCGTGCGTGCGGGGGAAGCGGCGTGAACGCCGCGCCCCACGCACCGTGGTTCTTCGTCACTCAATTGCACGAATCTCAATCATGGACACTAACCAACACTAATAGCCCAACCCGATGGCCCTGATTCCATTAGTGTCCAGCAGTGCCAGTGAGTGGTTCCGGCGCTTGGTTCAGCGTTTCCCTAAACCCATCCCACCATGAAACTGTTCCCCCTCGCGGTCGCGCTCGGCGCGGCCCTCGCCCTCACCGCCTGCAAGAAGGATGACCACGCCGGCCACGACCACAAACCCGGCGCGGCCCGCGCCAGCAGCGCGCCCTTCCCCGACGGCCCCGCCCACAACGTCGCCCTCACTTACAAGGCCGACGCCGATGCCAAACCCACCAACTTCCGCCTCAAGCTGGACCTGAACCCGTGCGGCGAGTGGAAGCTCAAGGAATACGCCTGCGCCTGCGACCACTGAGGCCGAATCTCATGCCATCATTTCCCGCCCGCCAGCACGAGCAGACCGGCCAGCACCAGCGCCGCCCCGCCGGCCAGCCGCCAGGTGAACGGTTCACCCAGCACCAGCACCGAGAGGGCGAGCGTCACCAGCACGCTGCCCTTGTCCACCAGCGAGACATAAGAAACGGTGCCGTCCTTCATCGCCCGGTAGTAACAGACCCACGAGAGCGTCGTGGTCAGTCCGGAGAGCGCGAGCAGCGCGACGGCCTTGCCACCAGCAGTGCGCACGGCCTGTGCCGCGACGCCCGCGCCCGTCCAGAGCCACAGGTTGGTCATCACGAAGCCGAACACGAAAACGGTGCGGACGGCCACGCCCACGTCCGCGCTCAACTCTTTGAGGCCCGCCTTGGCGATGACGGAGGTGAGGCCGGCAAAGAGCGCGGCGGCGAAGGCGTAGAGTTTCCAAGTTTCCATATGTGTCAGAGGCGGGATTCAAACTGAACTGCCGCGACCGCCGGCGGTCAGCGCACGTAGCGCTCCAGCACCGTCAGGAACGACCGCAGCCGCCGCTCGCTCTCCGCCGGGTTCCGCGCGTGCTCGATGCACTCGTGCAGGTGC
>JAYVOY010000648.1:0-3181 GCA_043757645.1 Verrucomicrobiota bacterium | reverse complement strand
CGCTTCGCGGACGCGGCCCCGGACCGCGAGACCGGGAGCTCCCAACTCGCCGCGTTGTTGGAATCCCCGAAGTTCACGGACCGCACGGATGACGACCTGAGCCTGCTGCTGGCGCGGTTGAGCGACGAACCGAAGGCGGTGGTGGGCCATTCGATCGCGGAGGCAGTTCAGCCCCACGGGCCGCCAACGCCCCAGGCACCATGAGAAGTGTGCGACCAATTTCAGCGCCGCCAGCGCTCGGAGCGTGGGAAGTCGCGCGCGCCTCATTTGTACTGCGGTGGCAGAGCGCAGCGGCGACACCGCTTTCGCGCGTGCCGGGATGCCGCGTGAGTTCCGTCACCACCGCCGCCGCGTCCGCCATCACGTACGGAGTCCCGGCTTCAGCCGGTGGGATTTTCGTCGTGACCGAGCCGCTGGAAATTCACCAGGGTCGCGCGCGCCCGCCCGCCCCGCCGCCTAAAGGCGGGACTCCGTACCCACGAGTCCCCCCATTTTGTACCGCGGTGGCAGAGCGCAGCGGCGACACCGCTTTCGCGCGGGCCGGGAGGCCGCGTGGGTTCCGGTTCACGTCCGGGCGTGCCGTGCGCGCAGTTTGTCCCTGGCAGTTCCCACGCCCCGCGTGCGGGCGAAAGCGCCGTCGCCGCTCCCGCTCTGCCGGCGCAGTACAAAATGCGGCGCTGACCACCCGGGCACGCCTCCCCCCTGATCCATGCCCAATTTTAGCTCCACGCTGGGCGCGATCCACCTGACCGCAAGCGACTTTCTCGCCCAAGGGGGGGAAGGCATCATCTACACAGTCCCCGGGCATCCCGACCGCGTCGCCAAGATCTTCCTGAAAGACGCCCACCTGCGCCGCCGCAAGCTCGAGGCGATGCTCGCCAACCCGCCCTCCGACCCGGCGGCCGATCAAGGCCTCCGCCACCGGGCCATCGCGTGGCCCACCCATCTGCTCCATCTGCCCGGCGGCGAGTTTGCCGGCTTTCTCATGCCCCGGATCGCGGGGCAGCAGCCCCTCGCCAACATCTATAATCCCCGCGACCGGCGCACCCGCCTGCCTGCGTGGACGTGGCGCTACCTGTTGGGGACCGCAAAAAACCTCGCGGCCGTGGTCCACGCGCTGCATGAGCGCGGCTACATCATCGGCGACCTCAATGAATCCAACGCGTCGGTGCGGGACAACGCGCTGGTGACCATTTACGACTGCGACTCCTTCCAAGTCACCACGCCCGACGGCCGGGTGCATCGCAACGGCGTGGGCAAGGCGGAATACACGCCCGCCGAATTGCAGGGCGTGGAGCTGCGGGACGTGGACCGGCACGAGGAACACGACCGGTTTGCGCTGGCCGTGCTGCTCTACCAACTGCTGATGGAGGGCGTGCATCCTTTCACCGGCCGCTGGCAGGGACCGGGCGAGCCACCCCTGCCGGAGGAGAACATCAAGCGCGGCCACTACCACCATCGCCCCCGGGGGAAGTTGCTCCCGCCGCCGAGCGCCGTGCCCCTCGAACACCTGCGCCCCGCCCTCCGCGAGCTGTTTCACCTCGCCTTTGTCGCGGGCCACGACCACCCGCGCCAGCGCCCGGGACCGGCGGTGTGGAAAACCGCCCTCGAAGACGCTGCGAAAGAAATGCGCGACTGCCCGCGGAACAAACTCCACGTTTTCGGCGGGCACCTGCCCGCCTGCCCGTGGTGCGCCCGCGCCGCGTCCCTGGGGCGCGACCCTTCGTTCCCGAATCCACTGGACCCAGTCAAGTCCCGGCCAACGCCCGCGCCCACCCCGCCGCGCTCGCAGCCGGTGCCCACCCCCGCCGCGCCCCGCCCCGCGGTCACGGGCTGGGCCGTGCTGGCGTTGGCAGCGGGGTTTTTTGCCTTCGCGTTCGGCACGCCCACGCCGGGCGGCCCGGCGGAGGCCCGGCATGGCTTGGGCACCTATCTGGCGATTGGCGGCGGGGCGCTGGTGCTGTTTTTCGGTGGGTTGGGAATCTGGCGGCGGCAGGTCGGCCGCGCTGCGGGCGTCATGTTGACGCTGTTGGCGCTGGACCTGGCCCTGGCGGCTGTGAACGATGGTTTCAACACCTACACGAGAGAGTCCGCGGCAATGGCGGAAGCCAAGGCCAAGGTAGCCGCAGCCAAAGCGGAAGTGGAAGCGGTGCTGATTGCCGCAGCCAGCAAGGAGCAACCGTGGCAAAATAGCCTTGGGATGCGCTTCGTGCCGGTGGCAGGGACGGACGTGCTGTTCTCCATTTGGGACGTGCGGGTGCAGGACTACGAGGCGTTCGAGCAGGCGATAGGGGGGGGATTAGGGTGGGGATGGGTAAAGCCGTCATTTGCGCAGGGGCCGACGCATCCGGCGGTGAACGTGAGTTGGAACGATGCGCAAGCGTTCTGCCAGTGGTTGACCGAGCGAGACCGGCAGGCGGGCCGGCTGGGAACCCGGCAGAGCTATCGGTTGCCTGCGGACTGGGAATGGAGTGTGGCGGTGGGATTGAACGAGGCGCGGGGCGGGACACCGGAATCCAAGAGCATGAAAATCGCGAACGTGTATCCGTGGGGGAGGCAATGGCCGCCGCCACCGGGGGCGGGGAATTACGATTCATCTCTGGGAGTTGATTCGTTTGCGAACACCTCGCCTGTGGGAAGTTTCACGGCGAACGCGTTTGGGTTGTACGACCTGGGGGGAAATGTGTGGCAGTGGTGCGAGGATTTTTACAATGGCAGCAGTGGCTCCCGGGTGTTGCGGGGTGGTTCGTGGAACGACGGCGTTTCGGGCGGTCTGTTGTCCTCGTATCGCGGCAAACACACGTCCGTCATTTGCGTCCACAACATTGGGTTTCGGTGTGTGTTGGTGGGAGTTTCGTCGCGGTAGGTCTGGCTCAACTTTCCCTTTAATCTTTTATTCTTTTTCCCCCTACTCTGCTCCCCCGCCGCAAGGCGGCGGAAAATCTTTAGAGTTTGGGAACATCCATCCGGCCCGTGGTAGGGCCTTGCTGTGCAAGGCCTCGTTCCCCGCTCTAACTTTCCCCGTCCCGAAAAAGTCAGAATCCCGAACGAGGCCGCGCGCAGCGACGGCCCTACCGCGTTTCGGTTCCGCGCGCGGTTTTGACGAGTTCATTGCATGGCGGTTGGGAAGTGTGTTTAGCTTCGCGGGCAAAATTTTTCGCGGCGCGCAATGATTACTTTT
>JAYVOY010000647.1:0-3191 GCA_043757645.1 Verrucomicrobiota bacterium | reverse complement strand
AAACCATGATCATTGTCCTCAAACCCAACCTCTCGAAACGCGACGAAACCGCCGTGCTCAAGGAAATCAAAAAGCTCGGCTACCGCCCGCACGTGATGCGCGGCGTGGCGCGCACGGTCGTCGGCGCGATCGGCGACGAGCGCACGCACCAGTCCCTCGAATCCCTCGCCGCCTGGCCGCAGGTCGAGAGCGTCACGCCCATTCAGAAGCGCCACAAACTCGTCAGCCGCGAGGCGCATCCGACCGACTCGACCGTCACCGCGGGCGGGACCGTCATCGGCGGGAAGAAGTTCGTCGTCATGGCCGGCCCGTGCTCCGTCGAGAGCGAGACGCAACTGCTCACCACCGCGCACGCCGTGAAAAAGGCCGGCGCGACCGTGCTGCGCGGGGGCGCGTTCAAGCCGCGCACGTCGCCCTACGAATTTCAGGGCCTCGGCGAGAAGGGTCTGAAACTGCTCGCCAAGGCGCGCCAGGAAACCGGCCTGCCGATCATCACGGAATTGCTCTCCGAAAATCACGCGGACCTCGTCGCCGAATACGCGGACATCCTGCAAATCGGCACGCGCAACGCACAGAACTTCCAACTCCTCATCGCCGCCGCCAAGACCGGCAAACCCGTCCTCCTCAAGCGCGGCCTCGCGATGAAAATCGAGGAGTGGCTCCTCGCCGGCGAATACATTCTGGCCAATGACAACGCGGGTTTGCTCTTCTGCGAGCGCGGCATCCGCACCTTCGAGACCTACACCCGCAACACGCTCGACCTCGGCGCCATCCCGATCATCAAGCGCGAGTCGCACGCCCCGATCATCATCGATCCCAGCCAGGGCGTCGGCCGCGCGGACCTCGTCGCGGCCATGTGCAAAGGCGCCGCCGCGATGGGTGCCGACGGCCTGCTCATCGAGGTGCATCCCGACCCGTCGAAGGCGTGGAGCGACGCGGCGCAACAAGTCACCCTCGAGGGCTTCGCGAAATTGATGGCGGAACTGAAGCCCTTCCTCGCCGCGGCGGGGCGGGAGTTGTAACCGCGAACGGCGAAATAGAAATGGGGAGCGTACGCGGCCCGCGTGCCGGTTTGGGCGGCCCGCCCAAACCGTCGCGTCCCAGTTCTAACTTTCTTCTCCGCGCCAAAAAGTGAGTGGAACGAGGTTTTCGGCGGGCCGCCGAAAACTACACGCCAGCGGCGTGCGCTCCCCTTCGCGTAGCGCCGCCGTCCCGGCGGCTCGGGCGTGGGCGAAAAGCGCGCGCGAAACCGGGTACGGAGTCCCGGCTTCAGCCGGTGGGACGTCCCCACGGCAGGAGTGCTCGCGAAATTCCCAACGCCTCCGCGCCGACGCCCGCCCCGCCGCCTGAAGGCGGGACTCCGTACCCCGAGCCGTGTGAAACGCGGCGCTCCGTTTCCCCGGAGCGCCGCCTTCCAGGCGGCTCGGGCGTGGGCGAAAAGCGCGCGCGAAACGGGCACGGAGTCCCGCCTTCAGCCGGTGGGACGTCCCCACGGCAGGAGTGCTCACGAAATTCCCAACGCCTCCGCGCCGACGCCCGCCCCGCCGCCTGAAGGCGGGACTCCGAACCCCAGAGCCGTGTGAAACGCGGCGCTCCGTTTCCCCGGAGTGCCGCCTTCCAGGCGGCTCGGGCGTGGGCGAAAAGCGCGCGCGAAACGGGAACGGAGTCCCGCCTTCAGGCGGTGGGACGTCCCCACGGCAGGAGTGCTCACGAAATTCCCAACGCCTCCGCGCCGACGCCCGCCCCGCCGCCTGAAGGCGGGACTCCGTACCCCGAGCCGCCGAGACGGCGGCGCTACGTGGCCACCGTAAAAACTACACGGGCGGGGGTGGCGCACAGGTTCCACACACCCGCCCGCGGCCTGGCCACACGGCCAGGCAAAACTTACGGCGAAACCACGCGGTAGAACCGGCGCGTTTGGTTCGTCGCCGCCGCGTCGAGGAATTGGAAGGCCAGCCCGGTGCTGGTGAAGTTCGTCAAGTCCACCCAAGTTTGCAGATTCGTGGAACCCTGCACGCGGAACGCCCGGCCCACTTCTACCGCGAGATCAAATGAAAAGCCCGAGCTTCGTATGGCGGCGGCCGTTCGCCGTGCGGGCGGCTGAAAGACGCTGCTGACCACGGTCAACAAGGCGGGGGTGCTCGTCACGCTGCCCTTCGCGTTCGTGAACGTGCCCAAGCCCGCGGGCACCGGTGCGGGTGAGGCGATCAGGGCCAAACTGTGATTGGCTACCGGGCCGGAGCCTACCCCGACGAAGTGTGCCCCCACAGGCAGCCCGGCCGTGCTGACCGCCACGGGCACCGCACTGTTCGCCGTGGCATTGTTACCCAACCGGCCATTGCCGCCAACACCCCACGCCCAGACAGTGCCATTCGTCCCGTAAACCGCCGCCTGCGCGCCCAGCGGCGCCCAGCGGCACAACGCCAGCGCCACCACGGCCCAGCGCAGCCACCCGCCGCGCGGGCGGGGTAGTAGCTGTTGGTGGTGGGCATGAGGGTGAGTTGAGGGTTTGGAGTTGAGAGTTGAGGAAGATTCGGTAGGGCGCGTCACTCCGTGCGCGCCGGACGGAGTGCAGGGACGCGGCGGCGGGCAGAGGACTGACCGCCCTACCGGGGTGCGCGGGTAGGGCCGTCGCTGTGCGCGGCCTCGTTCGGGGTTCTGGCCTTCCTGTGCGTGCGGTGCGGGAAATCGGAAAGGTGGAAAGGTGGATTGGGGAACGAGGCCGCGCACAGCGCGGCCCTACCGGGGACCGTGGGTGGGGCGAACGAGGGGCGCGAAGAAAAGTCAGAGTCTCGTTACCTCGTCTCTCACAAGGCGGGTGACGCTTGGGCTGCGGCGTGTGGGGTGGCTCGACATCGCGTGGGGGGGATGGCACGTTGCGCGCCGTGACGCAGATAAAATTGGAAAACTTGCGGGCGCGGTTGCGCTCGTTTGGGTCGTGCTTGGTGGCGTATTCGGGCGGGGTGGATTCGGTGTTTTTGGCGGCGGTCGCGCATGAGGTTCTCGGCGCGCGGGCGCTGGCGGTGGTGGCGGATTCGGCGAGTCTGCCGCGGCGGGAGTTGGAGGAGGCGCTGGAAATCGCGGGGCGATTTGGGTTTCCGGTGCGGGTGATTCACACGAAAGAATTTGAGAACGCGGGGTATTTGGCGAACCCGACGAATCGTTGTTATTTCTGCAAGCACGAGTTGTTC
>JAYVOY010000646.1:0-3205 GCA_043757645.1 Verrucomicrobiota bacterium | reverse complement strand
CCGCAGCCGCCAGCTCAACCGGACGCCGCACCCATGAGTCTGTGCTGCGGCTGGTCGAGGACGACACAGCCGCGCTCCGGAATTTTCAGACAGGCTCTGAGATCAAGACTTCACCCCTTCACCGCCTCCACGATCGCCTCCTGCGCGCTGTGCCCGATCACGCGAATCTTCGTCCCCGGCGGAAGCAAATCCCCCTGCGAAATCACATCAATCACCTCGTCGCCAAACCGCCCTTTGCCGCCCGGCCGCAGCGGCGAAACACTCACGCCCACCTGCCCGACGCGCGACGCCTGTTGTTGCGCAAGCTTCACCACCGTTTGTTCGCCGCTCGCCGCCGTCGTCGCCAAGCGCGCGTAGAACGACGTCTTCGGCAGCCACAAACTCAACACCCAGCACGCGGCCGCGCCCGTGAGAAACGAGAACATGATCCGCGCCAGCGGCACCCGCACTTGCGGCAGCGTGGGCAGCGTCGGCGCGCCCGGATACACATCCACCATCGCCATCACCAGCGCCGCGAGCATCAAGCCCGCGCCCATCAGGCCCAGCAGAATCGAGCCTGGAAACACGAACAACTCGATCGCCACCAAAATCAATCCGAGCACAAAAACCAAAATCCATTCCATCCCCGAAAGCCCCGCCACGTAACCGCCGAGAAAATAAATCGCGAACGCGCACACGCCGACAATCCCCGGCAACCCAAACCCCGGCGTCTTCATCTCGAGATAAATCCCCGCCATCCCGATGATCAACAGCAGCGGGCTGATCGTGTTGATCCACGTCGCCAATCGCTCGACGCCCGTCGGCGTGATGTTGATGCGCTTGGCCTTCGCGAGACCCTGCCACTGCAACAACTCCTCCAGCGAATCCACCGTGCCCAGCGAGAGCAATGGCTTCGGCGGTTTGCCGTAACCCTTCTCCGCCTGCTTGTTCGTCAATGTGAGAATCGAACCCTTCTCATTCAACACCTCGTCGTCGATTTTCAATTCTTTCGTCTTGTCGATCATCGCCTCGATCACCGCGATGTTGTGGCCGTTCTTCTCCGCGCTCGTCCGCACCAGCGCGCGCACGGCCGAGTTCATCTTCACCTCGACGGTGTCCGGCAATTTCTCCACGCCCGTGCCGCCCGGCGACATCATGATCGGCGCGGCCGCCCCGATGACGCTCTGTGGCGCCATGTAAATCTTCTGCGTCGCCACCGCGATGAACGCGCCTGCGGAGAACGCCTTGCGATTCACGAACGTGATCGTCTCGCCCTTAAACTGGCCGAGAATGCTGACGATTTCGCCGGTGACATCCACGCGCCCGCCATCGGTGGACATGTCCAGCACAAGCACGTCGGCGTTCTCCTTGATGGCCTGCTTCACCCCGCGCCGAACCAGATAAACCAGCGGCGGCTCGATGTTCTCGCGAATCGGCAGCACGACCACCTTGAGTTCCGAATTGGTCCGCGCCGCGCGCGCGGATTCATCAAACCAACCGGCCAAACATCCCAAAAACAGCGGCAGCCATTTCTTCATGCCGCGATGCTAGCGCACGGCGAGAACCGTCGCAAGAAAGGCAACCGGGAGTGTCGTGGGGATTTCAAAGGCCAACAAAAGCGTGCGCGCAAAGGCGGATAGATTTAATGGGCGCGGACTGGGAGGGCGGGGGAACCCACGCCGGGCGGCGCCTACTTGGGGGCCGCCGTGGGCGTGAGGGCGGGCGGCGGTGATTTGGGCGCGGGTTCGCCGGGTGGCGTGGGCGCGGGTTTGTTGGGATCGGGTTCGGTTTTTTCAGTCTTCGGCGCGACGCCGAAGTCGGCGAAGGGGGCGCCTTCTTGGATCCAGTTGATGAGGGTGACGACTTCCTCGGTGGTCAGCGGTTCCTTGCCGGTGGGCGGCATGACGTCGTCGTGGTCTTTCGGAAGGAGGACGAGGCGGATGAGATTACTCTGGAAGGCGTCGTTGGGTTTGATGGCGGGCTTGCCGCTCTCGCCGCCTTTGAACGCGATTTCGCCGACATCGAGGCGGAAGCTGCCTTTCATCTTGTCGGGGCCGTGACACTTGATGCACTTGGCTTCGAGGATGGGGCGGATTTTTGCCACGAAGATTTTTTTGGATTCCTCGACAGGGACTTCGACTTTGGGCGTGCTCACCACCTCTTCCATCTCGACGATGACTTTCTTCACGAAGGTGGGCGCGCCCTCGAACAGGTAGTTCGCACCGTGAGTAAGGTTGCCACCCTCGTGCCCGGCGACGACGAGGAGGAGGAAATTCCCGGCGATCAGTCCGCGGTAGGTCTTGAGCAATCCCGTGCGGGTGGGATTGCGGACAATGCTGCGATGCAACAGCCAGCCGATAATCGTGAACGCGGTGACGGCGACGCCGGTCCAGCGGTGAATCGTGACGGTGCCGCCGTCGTAGCCGCCCTCCTCGGCGCGCAAAATGCCGAAGGTCGCGGCGACCACCGCGCTGAGGGCAGCGAGACCGATGACGAGGGTGATGATCTGGCGCAGTTGCGGACTCGGACTCTTGAGCGAGTAGATTTCGAGCACCACTGCGAGGGTGACGAAGCCGATGGGGTAATGCAGGACGACGGAATGGAAAGGGCCGAGAAACTTGGTGAGGCTGAACGGTGGCGGCGTGGCGACGGCTTCTTTGGCGGCGTCCGCAGCCAACGCAGCCAGCTCGGGCAGAAGGAACGCGGCGGCGGCGAGGAACAATAAAATCACGGCCGGGCCGGTTTTTTTCATGGCGGTTGGACGCAAGGATCGTGGGCTTGTAATCGTTTTGTCGGTGGCGAAGCAAACAACTTCTGACTTGGGTCAGGAAAATTATGAGCCAGCGGTTGAGCGATGGATCGCATGAGCGGGTGCCTGCGTCCGCAGAGGATAAAATTACTCCGCCGCCGAGTTGGTCGCTGCGCCAGTGGCTAGGCCGTAACCATGCAGTCGGACCGCCGCCGTCTCCGCGGCTCACACCGTCCAAACGGGGCGAAAGCGAGGATTTTCCGCAGCCCAAAATGCTCACTGAATAGTGAACCAAAAGCTCGCGGACAATTGGCCCCCTCAGACTTCCTCACACCGTGAGCCGCCGGGACGGCGGCGGTCCTACCTACTGCATGGTTGCGGCTAACCTGAACATTTCATAGGCGACTGGAAGGCAGGATTTTTTGGCGCAAAATTTCCGGGATCGATCCTCCAGGGAGTCGGAAGGGCTGGCCAAGG
>JAYVOY010000645.1:0-3207 GCA_043757645.1 Verrucomicrobiota bacterium | reverse complement strand
CAAAACTCGAACATCACACGGACGGCATTTTCGCCGCGCTGGAATTCACCGTCGAAGGTTTCCGCGACGCGCGCGAGCTGGAGATCAGCTACCGCCTCTTCCTCGAAGAAGACCCGCTGCATCGCGGCTTGATGATGTTGACGGAGGGCGAGCACAGCCAGGCGGCGGTCTTTCATCTTGCCGCATCCAAACAAATTTTCCGACTCACGAGCGTGAGTCGCGCGCGCGAGTTCGCCGCGTTTTTTCGGGAGGGCGTGTGGCACATTTGGACGGGCTACGATCACGTCGTGTTCCTGCTGGCGCTGTTGCTGCCCGCGGTTTTGCGGCGCGCGGAGCAGGGCTGGCTCGCCGTCGAGCAGTTTCGCCCCGCGTTGATCAACGTGGTGAAAATCGTCACCGCGTTCACCGTCGCGCATTCATTCACGCTGTCGCTCGCGGCGCTGGGCATCGTGAATTTGCCGTCGCGCTGGGTCGAGTCGGCCATCGCGCTGTCGGTGATTCTCGCGGCGGCGAACAATCTGCGGCCCTTCTTTTGCGGCCGTGAATGGGTGGTGACCTTCGCGTTTGGCTTGATCCACGGCCTCGGTTTCGCGAGCGCGCTGGGCGAACTTGGATTGCGCCGGGAAAATCTGTGGCAGACGCTCGCGGCGTTTAACCTCGGCGTGGAAGGCGGCCAGTTGGTGATCGTTGCGGTGTTTCTCCCGACGGCCTTCGCGTTGCGCGCGACGCGGTTTTATCAGCGCGTGCTGGTGACGGCCGGTTCGTGGGGCATCATTCTCCTCGCGCTGGTCTGGCTGATCGAACGGGTGTTCGAGGTGCGGGTGTTCCCGGTTTGAGCGGCGGCTTGGTCGAATCTCCCGGCATCGCGGCACCGAGCCGACTGCGTTCGATCCTCCCCCGTTATCGCGTCGGCAAACCCTCGGCCCGGAACTGCCGCTTGAGCAGCACAGTCCGCTCAATCCGTTCCTTGTGGTCGGCAAACTCCGGCAGTGTGATCCGCCCAAGGAAAACCTGCGCGTACCCCAAGCGACCCGCCGTCACCGCGAACCGCGCGCAGCCCACCAAGGCCTCGTGCCGCTCGGTATCCGTGGCCGCCACCGCCAGAGTGTGCTCCCATGCCGCGAGACCCTCAGCGGCGCGCACGGGGCGGAAAACGAAGAAGCACTCGGCAAAACGCCGCGCGAGATTGAAGTTTCTGGGATCCACCGCCATGGCCCGGCGATAGGTGGCCAGCGCATGATCCAAAGCCTCCTCCGGAGCGAGTGAATAGTGCCGCGCCGCGTCGCCCCGAAACATGAACTGCGTCACCGCCAGCTCCTCGATCAGCAACGCATCCGGCTGCGGCTGTGCGAGGGCTTTTTCGTAACACTCGAATGCCCGCGGCAGCAGGCCCTGATTGTTGTAATACGTCGCCAGACTGTGCCACGCCTCCGGGGACTTCGGATTCTCGTCGCGCAGATTTTCAAACTCCAGCACCGCGGTGATTTTCTCCGTCATCACGCGCGTGAACCGCTCCAACTCCTCAACCGTCCCCGGATGCTCGCGATTGGCTTCAATGAATTTCTCAAACACCCGTTTGACGCGTTCGTAGCGATGGCCGCAGCGGCAACTCAATTCAAAGGGGAGTTTCTGATTCGCCGGCAGCCCCGCCGCCGGCGTGCGCGCAATCCACTCGTCGCACTTGTACTCGGCCGAGCGTGCCTGCCAGACCAGCTCGTCAAAATCCAGCGTCGCACCGCCAAACTCCACCGTGGGGGTCGTCGTCCGCGCGCTTGCCGGCGTGGTCGAGAGCGACTGCTGCACCATCACGACCGGCGCCGTGAGATAAAAACACAGCACCAAAACGCCGCCGCACACCCCCGCGAGACTGAGGGTGTCAAAGCTCGCCCGCCGCAATTTGAACGGGGGCGCCGGACGGCGCTGGAAAAGCTTTGCGAACATCAGGGCAAAGCGACGCCGCAGTGGGTGAAATTGTTCGACTCCATTCTGATAACCATCGGCTCGCCGGCGGAATAATTTAGTGCGCCTGGCCACCCTCCCCGCACCGCTCAATTAAACGGCACCGGCAACGCGCCCTTGCCCGTCTGCCCGGCCTTCTTCTCGCGCGCCTCAAGATCACGCAACACGCGCACGCGCACCGCTTCATTGAAGGCATTGGTGATCACACCCAGATGCTGGCGCGCTTCTTGGAACAACCCCTCGCGCATTTTGAAACGCGCCAGATGAATGTGCGCGTTCTCGCGCTGCAAATTGTCCGGCGCGATTTGCAGCGCGTAATTCCACGCCGCCACCGCCTCGGCGGGGCGCGGCGGCTTGATCGAGTAGTAGCACTGCGCCACGTCCAGCGCCAATTCGTGGTTGTCCGGCTCCAGCGCGATCGCCCGGCGATAAAGTTGGAGCGCGCGGTCGAACACCTCTTCCTCCGTGATTTGGAAAAACTCGCGCGCGTCCTTGCGGAAAAGGAAAACCGTCGTCGCGAAATTTTGGAGGTACGTCGCCTCCTTTGGCGCCAGCTCGATGGCCTTCGCGTAATACTCGAACGCCTTCTTGGGCGGCCCGCGATGGCCGAACACATTCGCCAGATTGTTCCAGGCCTCCGCGTCCTGTGGGTTGCTCGCCAGCGCCTTCTCCCACTGCCCCTTCGCCGCAACTTCGTCGCCGGATTCGTTCAGAAAATTCCCGTAGGCGACGCGCGCCCGCGCGTGTTCCGGATGCTGCTGGAGAAAATCCGCATACGCCCGCGCGACGCCCGCGAATCGCTCGTCGATCCGGTGCCGCAACGCGGCCCCGCCGTTTCCCTGGGTCACCCACTGCTCCACTTCCGCCAACGCGAGCGCATCCGCCGCCACCAGACGGCGATACTCCACCTCGACCGCGTCGAGCACCCCCGCGCCATTCGCCCCCCGCGCCGCGCCCCCCGCGTTCGTCGGCTGCCCCTGCGCCAACACCGCCGGTCCGAGCATCAGAATGAAGACGAGCCATTTCACGCCCGCGAACATTCCACGAACTGGGATGTTTGGCAGGATAATTTCGGAGGCGACAATTGCGGTGCGGGAGAAAATCACCCGCGCGCCCGTTTTCATTCGCTTGTCCTGCTGCCGCGTCCGTTCGCCGCGGGGCGCGGCTGCGACGTGCGTTCAACAAAGTGGAAACCACCCTCCCTCCCAACCCCGCGTGCGTCGCAAATCACCACCGCCTTCCCCAACA
>JAYVOY010000644.1:0-3208 GCA_043757645.1 Verrucomicrobiota bacterium | reverse complement strand
CGTAGGCGGGCAGCCATTCGGGCAGCGCGGCCTTGAGCCGTTCGCCGCACGGTTGCAGCGCCGCCAGCCAGATCGCCTTGAGCGGCGGCAGCAGTTTGGCCGGGTCGTATTCTTTGGGTCGTCCCCGGACAAACGGCGCCGCCGACACCACGCGTGGTCGCAGTGCGCGGATGGCCGACTTGGGATGATAGCCGAACAGTTCGATCAGTTCGGTGATGATTTTGCTTTTGTGTTCCTTGCCGGCGCGAGCGTAACGGTCCCGCTGCTTGGCCAGCACTTCTTCGCGTGTGATGTTGCTCATTTTGGTGTCCATGCTTCGGTAACACCCATTTTGAGCTGACAGGGGCTTCCCCAGAAGCCCGCTACCCCGCCTTCGGTAACATTCTTTTTGAGTCAAATCGCATGGCGATGCCTTTTGGGGGCGTTACTTGTGTCGGGAGGGGAGAAGCCTGCAAAATCCCAAATGAAAGTGGCTGGCCGACATGGATTCGAACCATGACTAAAGCCTCCAAAGGGCTATGTGCTACCATTACACCATCGGCCAATCCGCAGGCAAAATAGCGGCATCGCGCGGCGGTGCAAACCCAAATTTGGTTTCGGCGCGGATTTTACGGGGGAGCGCTGCGGGGACGAGGGAACGCCGGGCCGCGCCGAACTGTGCGGGAGTGGTTCCGAATCTCGGACGGGGAAAGAACTGGAGCGGGGCGACTGACTCGCCCCGCTCCCCGGTGAGATCAGGCGGCGGTGGGAAGCGCGGCGGCTGCCGATCTGGAGGCGGCGAGATCGGTCTTGCGCTGCTGGAGGCTCTTGAAGAATTCGTAGCCTTCGCGGCAGCGGCGGACGAAAACATCCTTGTCCTCGAGCATGGTCTTGATGATGCGGAGGATGGGTTTCGGACGCAAATAGTAGCTGCGATAGAAACGGTCCACGGCCTCGAAGATTTCGTCCTTGGTCGCCTCGGGATAGGCAAGGGTGGATTGCTGGAAACCGTCGCCCTCGACTAGGTCGGTCTTGTCCTTCTTTACAAACCAACCATTGAGCTTGGCTTGGTCATAGAGTTCCGTGCCGGGATAAGGTGCGGCCAGGGAAACTTGCAAGCTGAACACGTCGAGTTCCTGCGCGAACCGGATGGTTTGCTCGATGGTTTCCTTGGTCTCGACGGGCAGGCCGAGAATAAAGGTGCCATGAATGATAACCTTGGCTTGGTGACAGGCTTTGGTGAACTTGCGCATCTCGTCGGTGGTGACGCCTTTCTTGATGCGCTTGAGGGTTTCATCATTGCCACTTTCGTAGCCGACTAGGAAAAGGCGGAGGCCGTTGTCCTTGAAACTCTTGATGGTGTCGTAGTCCAGATTCGCGCGGCTGTTGCAGGACCAATCCACGCCGAGCGGGCCGAGTTTCTTGGCGATTTCTCGGGCGCGCGGGAGGTTCGCGGTGAAGGTGTCGTCATCGAAGAAGAATTCGCGCACCTGAGGGAAAAGCTTCTTCATGTAGGCCATTTCGTCCGCGACATTTTGCGCGCTGCGGACGCGGTATTTATGCCCGCCAATCGTCTGCGGCCAGAGGCAGAAGGTGCATTGCGCCGGGCAACCACGACCGGTGTACATCGAGACGTAGGGATGCTGGAGGTAGCCGATGAAGTATTTCTCGATATTCAGGTCGCGCTTGTAAACGTCGGCGACCCAGGGGAGCGAATCCATGTCGGCGATCATCTCGCGCTCGGGGTTGTGCTTAATCTTGCCGTCGGTGTCTTTATAGGAAAGTCCTTTGATAGTGGATAAATCACGGCCTTCGGCGACTTCCTTACAAGTGAAGTCGAACTCTTTGCGCGCGACCCAATCCACAGCGTGCGAAGCTCTGAGGGTCTCGGTGGGCAGCACCATCGCGTGTGCGCCAACGAAGCCAATTTTGGTCGAGGGCTTCTGCGCCTTGATGGCTTCGGCGACTTTGCAGTCGTTCTTCAGCGAGGGCGTGGAGGTGTTGATGATGACGTGGTCGAAGTCCTTCGCGATGGCGAGGCACTTGGCGACATCGATGTCATGCGGCGGGCAGTCGAGTAGCTTCGAGCCGGGCACCAGCGCCGCGGGCTGCGCGAGCCAGGTGGGATACCAATAGCTGGTGACTTCGCGCCGCGCCTGATAACGCGCGCCGGCACCGCCGTCAAAGCCATCGAAAGAGGGGGGGGAGAGGAATAGTGCGCTCATTTTAGGTTCGAGTAATCAAATTCGGCCAATCAATTTGTTGTAATTTTCGTGGGTGCCAATCCAGACCCACTCTACGGTGTCACCAACCAAGTGTCCGACCGCCCGATGGTGGTCGCCTATCCTTACAGAAAAGCGATCCGCACCACCGCGCAATTTCTTGAAGTGGAGGGAGGGATGCTGATGGTCGTGCAGCCACAGTTGGTAATTTTTCCGGGCTAGCGCCTGAATTCTGGCGGGCAATTTCGAGTAAGCCTGCCAGAAGCGCCGTGTTGCCCGGGACTTCATTTGGGCCAGTCACGCAACTGCCCGTCGCTCCGCTCCGTCGCTGCCTCGTGAAACAAAAACTCCAGTTTCCCGGATTCAGTATCTGCATCCATCTGGGAATCCCAATTCGTGGCCTCGCGGGCGGCAAGCCACGAAGCGAGCATGGCCTGATCGGTGGCGGGGAGTCGCTCAATCGCATGTTCGATTTCGACAAGGGTGCTCATTCCGCTTTCGTCGTTACCGTCCCATTCGTCTTAATCTTCGCGAGCAAGTCATCGCGCTGCGAAGTGTCGCCGGTGCCGCAACTGCCACCCGCGCTGGCAGTCGCAGGCGCGTGGGTGTGCTCCTCTTCCTTGCGGGTGAACCCGCCGCGCGCACCGGCAGCGGGATTGATGGCGGCCTTGGCTTCGGCGAGGTGGCCTTTGCCGATGGTCACGCCGTTGAAGGCGCGTTTCTCCAGATCGGCACTGGCGGCAAACGGCTTCGGCTTCGCGCCGAAGTTGTATTTCATGTTGATCCAGGTGTCGCGCGGCTTGTTGCTCAACGCGCCGCTCGGATCGTAGCCGCAGTGGACCATGCAGTGCTCGCAGCGCGAGTCGCGCGCGACGCCGTTCACCACGCCGTAGGTTTCCCACTTCACCGTGCCGAGCATCTCGCCGTAGGTCGGGTAATGGCCGTCGGTCATCAGGTAGCACGGCGCTTTCCAGCCCTTGACGTTGTAGGTCGGGATGGCCCAGGCG
>JAYVOY010000643.1:0-3211 GCA_043757645.1 Verrucomicrobiota bacterium | reverse complement strand
GACCAGTTCGCTGGCCAACCTACTCGTGACTCCCGCGCTGCCGAGTGTCGTGCTGTTCGATGGTACAGATACCTCGCGCTGGGTGCCGCTGGGTGGTTCGGGGGCGATTAGCTGGCCCATTGTGGCGGGTAACTCGCTGCAAGTGAATCCGGGCGGCGGGAGTATTCAGAGCACGCAGACGTTCACGGATTTTCTGTTGCATCTCGAATTCCGCACGCCCAGTCCGGCGGACCCGGCGGGGCCGAACAAGGGCAACAGCGGCGTGTTTTTGCAGAATCGCTATGAGTTGCAAATCTTCGATTCCTTCGGCGTCACTCCGGCGGGGACCAATGATAACGGGGCGATTCTCGGACTCCTTGCGCCCAGGGTGAACGCGAGTCTCGCGCCCGGCGAGTGGCAGACGCTGGACGTGACGTTTCACGCGGCGCAGTTCAACGGCACCAACAAGGTCGCCAACGCGCGCCTCAGCGCAACGCTCAATGGTGTGGTGATTCACGACGATGTGGCGATTCCGAAAGCGACGGCGGGCGGTGCCCGCGAGTTGCCGCTGGCGGGGCCGATCGTGCTGGAGGAGCACGGTTCGCGGGTCGAGTTCCAGAACATCCGCGTGACGCCGCTGGATGCCGCGCCGGATTTCGCGTGGGTGCGGTCGGAGGCGGGAGTCAATGCCAATGGGTTGGCCCGTGGCATTCGAGTGGACCGCCGGGGCAATGTTTATGTGACAGGAACTTTCGTGGGCGACGCTGTGTTCGGGGGCACTAATCTGGTATCGCAGGCGGGTACCAGTGATAATGCATTTGTCGCCAAATACGACTCGGCGGGAACTCTGTTGTGGGCAGTGGGGTCGGGGTCAACAAGGTTGTGCCGGGCCTACGATCTCGAAATCGATGCGAGCGGGGGTGTTTATATTACTGGCGAATTAACGCGTCCAGACACCTGTTTTGGAGTGTCGTTGGTAGGCGGCGGGAGTGCCCAGCAGGACATCTATGTGGCGAAGTTTGATACGGACGGTCATCCACTTTGGCTAACGGCGACTGATGGTCCCGGCGACAGTCGCGGAAAAAACATCGCAGTGGACTTGGCCGGCAACAGCTACATTGCGGGATCCACCTCGGCGTCGAAGACTTTTGGGTCGCTCACACTGACCACTATTAGAAACGGGGGGACGGGTTCTTCGGTGGTGATTGCCAAGCTGGATCCGTCTGGAGTGCCGCTCTGGGTTCGGGTGGAAATTGGTGCGGTTGGGAGTGGCGTCGCGCTGAACCACCTCAACGAGGTATTTGTGGTGGGGTATTTCAACAATGTCGGCACAATTGGCGGTGTCCGGTTTAATCTTCCGGGTAGTGATCAGGGGATATTCTTGGAGAAATTGTCGAACAATGGCCAACCACTCTGGGTGAGTAGTTGGTCGGCGACGTCCGTGTTTCGCGCGGAGCAGGTCGCCGTGGATGGCGCTGACAATATTGTCTTAACGGGCAAGTTCCAAGGTGCGGCGACGTTTGGGACCAACGTACTCAGCACGGACACAGTCGCGGCTTTCATTGCAAAGTGCGACCGCTCGGGAAACGTTCTTTGGGTCCGGCAAATCGATAATTCCGGGAACTCGGGTTTCAGTGGTTCAGTGGCGACCGATGGCGGGAACAACATTTTCGCGGGATTGACGCCCTTCGATTCCGTACAGACCGGCACTGCAACCCTCCCCGGGTTTGGCTACAACGATGCGCTGGTCCTCAAGTACAACCCGTCGGGAACACTGCTCTGGGCGGTCGAGGCGGGTGGTACAGGTAACGATATTAGCCGCGCGGTGGCGGTGGATACGGTAGGAAATGTGTACATGGCGGGAGAGATTTCAAGGACCGCCACGTTTGGCACCACGAAAATTGTCAGTCGCGGCGGTGCAGATATTTTTGTCGCCAAACTTGGCAACACCCCGTTGCCGACGGACACGGTCGCGCAGCAGGCTCCCTACATCCTCCTCCAACCGCAGGGCGCGCGCGCGCTGGTGGATTTGTCCGCGGACTTTGCGGTCGTGGCGGGTGGCTCGCAGCCGTTGGTGTTTCAGTGGCGGTTGAATGGCGCGGACCTTTTGGGAGAAACCAACGCGAGCCTCATCGTGACGCCCGTGCAATTCACGAATGCCGGCGGGTATTCCGTTTTCATCACCAATCAATTCGGCGCGGTGCTGAGTTCCAACGCGGTGCTCACGGTCGAGGGGCCGCCCGTCATCACCGTGCCGCCGCAGGAGCAAACCGTCGCGCTGGACGGCACGGCGCAATTCACCGTCGCGGCGCTGGGCACGCAGCCGCTGAGTTATCTGTGGCGCTTCAATGGCTTGAACATTCCCGGCGCGACCACTGCCACGCTGCAAATTGACAACGCGCAGGTCACCGACGCGGGGAATTATCTCGTCATCGTCGCCAACTCGGCGGGCGTGGCGATCAGTTCGAACGTCACGTTGCGCATCGCCGGCGCGCCGCAAATCACGACGCCGCCGCAGGGAGCGGTCGTGGCCGCGGGCGCGCCCGTGAGCCTGTCCGTCGTGGCGAGTGGCGATGGGCCGCTGAGTTATCAGTGGAGTTTGAGCGGCGTCGATCTCGTCGGTGCGGTGAACGCGACGCTGAATCTCCCCGCGGTGCAGCGTGCGGATGTCGGCGCCTACGCGGTGCGCGTGGGCAACGTCGCGGGGCAGGTCACGAGCGCTGACGTGATCGTGCGCATCGACCGCGGGCCGGTGATTGTGGCGCAGCCGCTCGGGCAGGAGGCCGCGGCGGGCGGCAGCGTGACGTTGAACGTCGGCGTGATCGGCGACGCGCCGCTGGCGTTTCAATGGCGGTTGAACGGCGCGCTGCTTCCGGGCGAAACGAATCTGAGCCTGACGCTGAACACTCTCGCCGTCGCGAATTCGGGAAATTATTCCGTGTTGGTCACGAACAGCCTCGGCTTGGCCACCAGCGCGAACGCGGCGTTGAACGTGTTTGTGCCGCTGGCGATCACGACGCCGCCGGTGAGTCAGGTCATCCCGATCGGCGGTCTGGTGCGCTTTGTGGTGGGTGCGGTGGGTTCGCCGCCGTTCGTGTATCAGTGGCTCTTCAACGGCACGAACCTCACGGGCCAAGTGAATGCGGATTTGATTCTCACGAACGCGCAGCCGGCGCAATCGGGCAACTACTCGGTGGTGGTGAACGACGCGCGCGGCTCGGTCACGAGTTCC
>JAYVOY010000642.1:0-3211 GCA_043757645.1 Verrucomicrobiota bacterium | reverse complement strand
ACCGCCCGAAAATTTTCACGTACTCGCGCGCGGCGCTTTCCCACGTGAACCCACCCGCCCACGCGCGCCCTTTGGCCACGCGCGCGGCGCGGGCCGCGGGCGCTTCATCGAGCGCCGCGCGCAGGCCGTGCGTGATGCTGTCCACCGACAGCGGATCGACGAGAAACGCGTGGCCCCCGGCCACTTCCGGCAGCGCCGTCGCGGTCGAGGTGACCACCGGCGCGCCCGCGGCCATCGCCTCGAGCACGGGCAATCCGAAGCCCTCGGACGACGATGGATACGCGCAAACCGCGCACGTGGCGTAGGCTTTCGCGAGTTCCTCGTCGCTGATGTAGCCGAGCAGTTTGATGCCCGGCATCTGAAGTTTCGCCGCCAATTCCGGCTGGTCTCGGAACATTCCCTGCGGCCGCCCCGCGAGATGCAATTCGAGTTCCGGCCGGCCGACGCGCAACCGGCTGAACGCCTCGAGCAACCGCGGCAGACCCTTGTGCGGCTGCCAGAGATTGATGCCGAAAATCACGTTCGGGTCGCGCGGCAAATCGCGCACGCGCTCGAGTCCACCCATTGGTTTGAGGCCGTTGTACACGCGCGTGATGCGTTCGCCGGGCACGCGGAGATACTGCTTCACGGTGCGCACGGTGTAATCGGAGACCGCGACCAAATGATCGGCGCGGCGAAAGCCCGGCCCGCAAATGTGCCGCAGATAAAACAAAAACGCCGCGCTGAAACCCTCCGGATAATCGTAGAAGCCCACGTCGTGCATCGTCACGAGATGCCGGATGCCCGCGCGCGCGAACGGGCACGTCGTGATCGGATGATGCACCAGCGAGCAGCCGCGGCGGCGGGCGTCACGCGAGACGGTGAGTTGCTCCCACAGTTGCGCCTTCGAGCGGCTCCAATCGCTGAACGGCGTCTCGACGAATTCCACTCCCGGCGCGTCCTTCCACGCCGCCACGCCGGTGAAACGCGAGTCCGCGTAAATCAACAAATCGAAATCCCGCGGCTGCCGCAAAATGGCGTCGTACAAATGGAAGGCCACCGTCTGCGTGCCGGTCGGCCTCAACGTGCCGGAGAAACGCCCGTTCAGCGCGAGCCGTTTCCGCGGCGGGCGCGGGCCGTTTGTTTTCCGGGGGTTCTGCATTTCCGACTGCCGTTCGGTCATACGTGTGATTGATCCGCCAAACCCGTGGACCACTTCGCTTCCCGCCGCCGCGCATCGCGACGGATATTCCCGGTCAATGAAGTGGTGACACCGTTCCTCCCGGCCATTTTTCCGGGGCAGAGATTAGCCCACGACCCCGTGAATCGCAAATGCGGGCGCGTGTTTTGTGCGGCGCCCGCGGCGCGCCGGGCACCGGCTCGGCGTGAATGTGTCAGCCCCGTTCACAATCGCGCCGAGCGTGTGCTCGGCGCTCCGTGGGTGAAGCCCCGCGCGCACCGTCCCGTCGAAGCCGCCCGCGCCGCGCCAGCCCGCTTGAGCAAAACCGCCGCGCGCCGTTAAGGTGTCCTCGCAATCACGAACATGAATTCGCACTGCGGAAATTTTGGCCCCCGCCCCGTCACGCGCCGCGAGATGCTCGCGCGCTGCGCGCAGGGCTTTGGCGGCGTGTCGCTGCTGGCCCTGCTCGCGGAGGAATCCCGCGCCGCTGCGACCGCGACCGGCGCGTCCGCAAGCAGCCCCAAGCCCGGCCCGCTCGCGCCGCGCCAGCCCCACTTCACCGCCCGGGCGCGCCACGTGATTTTTCTCTACATGGATGGCGGCCCGTCGCAGGTGGACACCTTCGATCCCAAGCCGCGCCTGGACCGCGAGCACGGGAAAAAGTTCGGCGACAAAATCGAGCCGACGCAGTTCAACAACATCGGCAGCACGTTGAAAAGCCCGTGGGCCTTTCGCGAATATGGCCGGAGCGGCATTCCCGTGAGCGACCTGTTCCCCCACGTCGCGCAGTGCGTCGATGACCTTGCGATCGTGCGCTCGATGACGAGCAATTTCTCCGAGCACACCAACGCCAATTATTTTCTCCACACCGGCAGCGGTTTGCAGGGACGGCCGAGCCTCGGCGCGTGGGTCGGCTACGGCCTCGGCAGCCCGAACGCGAACCTGCCGGGCTTCATCGTCCTCAATGGTGGGCTAATCCCACCGGGCGGGTTGGACAATTTCAACAGCGGTTTTCTCCCCGCCAGTTATCAAGGCTCGGTCTTTAAGCCGGATGGACAAGCCGTCGCGAACGTCACGCCGTCCGAGGCGAAGCCCGAGATTCAGGCCGCGAAACTCGCGTTGATGCGCAAGCTCGACGCCGGCGTCCTCGCGCGCTTCGGCCAGCTCGACGCGCTCGAAAGTTCCATCGCGAATTACGAACTCGCCGGCCGCATGCAACTGGCCGTGCCCGAGTTAATGGAACTCACCGGCGAGACCGACGTGACGAAGGAGATGTACGGCCTCAATGCCAAAACACCCGGCACGCGCACCTTCGGCACGCAATGCCTGCTCGCGCGGCGCATGATCGAGCGCGGCGTGCGCTTCATCGAGTTAACCTGTCCCAACGGCGCGGGCGACCGCTGGGATCAACACGGCAATTTGAAGGACGGGCACGAGAAAAATTCTTTGTTCGTCGATCAGCCCATCGCGGGTTTGCTCAAGGATTTGAAGGGCCGCGGCTTGCTCGACAGCACGCTCGTGATTTGGGGCGGGGAATTTGGCCGCACGCCCTTCGCGCAGGGCAGCAACGGGCGCGATCACAATCCCTTCGGCTTCACGATGTGGCTCGCGGGCGGCGGCGTGAAAGGCGGCACGATTTACGGCGCGACCGACGAGTACGGCTACAAGGCGCTGCCCGATTCCAAGGTGACCATCCACGATCTTCACGCGACGATGCTGCATCTGCTCGGCCTCGAGCACACGCGCCTGACCTATCGTTTCAGCGGCCGCGACATGCGGCTGACCGACGTGCATGGCGAGGTGCTGTTCCCGATTTTGGCCTGAGCGCCGCGGGGCTGCCGCCCCGCTTGCAGGCGCCGAGGTAACGAACCCTTTCCGTGTGATTCACACTCCCCCCACCGACATGAAAACCATTCTCCTCCGCGTGTTCGTCCGCCTCGTCTTTGCCTCGACGTTTACAGCCCAGTTCGTTTCCGCGGCAGAAACGCTGCCTCTCGCCGAACAAGGCCGGGCGCTGGTGCCCATCGTGATTTCCGCGAAAGCCTCCGAGCA
>JAYVOY010000641.1:0-3214 GCA_043757645.1 Verrucomicrobiota bacterium | reverse complement strand
TTTTCAACCCGTCCAGCGACGCGTGCCGCAGATTGATTTGCTCCTGCAACACCTCGATGCGCGCCCGGGCCTTCAGCGAATTCGTGTAGCTGCCGCTGAGGGCCGTGACCTCGCCCTCGACGTTGTCGCGCTGAAATTGCACCACCTGCACCGCGCCGAAATAAATCAGCAGGCCCAGCAAATACAGCATCAGCACCGCGCCGAGCGCCCGCATCCACACGCCGTCGATGAACTTCTGGTGGTAGCGCGTGGCGAATTCCGCGGGCATCAAATTCAACCGCGATTGATTCGCCGCCGCGCGCCGCGCGCTCAACGTCGCCAGTTGCACCGGCGGCATTCCCGCCGCGGCCACCGCGTGGTCGCCCAGTTCGGCGGCAATCTTGCGCGCCAGTTCCACGGACTCCGGCCCCGCGACCAACTGCACGCGCGGCGACGCCGTCAGCCAGCCCTCGAGTTCCGCGGCCCACGCGGTCTGGTGCAAATGATCCTGCAGTTCCGCCGCGAATCGCTCGGGCACCGTCAGCGGCACGACCGTGAAATTTTGCAGCGTGCCGTCATACCACCACGCCGCCAGGCACACCTGCCGCTCGCCCCATTTGCGGAAGTAGAGCCACGCGCCGTTCGCATCAATCACCGTCGCCAGCAACTCGTGCAAAAACGGAATCTCGAGCCGGTCCGTGAGATAACCATTCGCCTCAACTTCACCGAGAAAATCCTCGACCACCGACCGCGCCACCACCGCCACCACCACAGTCTGCATCTCGCGCGGCAGCTTCGAGCGCGACGGAATCGGCTCGTAACTCCACACCACCTGCGCCACGGGCTGCGGCGAGATTTTCTCGAGTTGAAACTCGATCATCGACGCCAGCTCGGACGCGTCGCATTTCGGCAATTGCAGCACGCGCAGGAACACCTGATCCAGCGGCAGCCACGCGATGTTCAGCTTGCGCGCGACCAATTCGCCCCACTCCTTCGCGACCCATTTCGCCGGCAACGCCTGCCCCTGCGGCACGCTTTTCTCGCCGCTGAGATTGAAGTCCTTGAGGCCCGCCGAATAACGCCAGAGCTGCCGCTGGTCGCCGGCGACACTCAGCACATTGCATGTGTTCAGTCTGGCCATGGTCAGCGTTTGGCTTTGAATTCCACCTTGGGATCCTCACCGGGATCCTCGACGAGCGACTGCATGTGCTCCTCGGTCTGCGTCACGCGCAGCACTTCCTCGATCGTCGTTTGCGCCGCGCGCACCTTGTTCCAGCCATCCATCCGCAGCGTGCGCATCCCGTGCTGGATGGCCTTTTGCGCGATCGTCGTCGCCGGCGCGCGGTTCAAAATCAGCGGTCGAATCGCCTCGCCCACGAGCAGCAATTCATAAATGCCCATCCGCCCCTGATACCCGAGTTGCCGACACCCCTCGCAACCGCGCCCGCGGTAAAATTTCGCCGTCGCAATTTCCGCCACCGGAAAGCCAATCTTCGCCAGATAATCCGGATCAACTTTCTGCTCCTCCTTGCACTTCGGGCAAATTGTCCGCACCAACCGCTGCGCCAGCACCGCCTCGACCGACGACGCCACCAAGAACGGCTCGATGCCCATGTCGATCAACCGCGTGAACGCGCTCGGCGCGTCGTTCGTGTGCAGCGTCGAGAACACCAAATGCCCCGTCAGCGACGCGCGAATCGCAATCTCCGCCGTCTCCAAATCGCGGATTTCGCCGACCATGATCACGTTCGGGTCCTGCCGCAAAATGTGCCGCAGCCCCATCGCGAACGTCAGCCCGATGTCCGACCGCACCGCGATTTGATTGATCCCCTTCAACTCGTACTCGACCGGTTCCTCGATCGTGATGATGCGTTTGGTCACCGAGTTGATCGAACTGAGAAACGCGTAGAGCGAGGTCGATTTGCCCGCGCCCGTCGGCCCCGTCACGAGCACGATGCCGTGGGGTTTCGTGATGATTTCGCGCAGCGCGTTTTCCTCGTGCGGCGCGAACCCGAGCTTCTCCAAACTCAGGAAAATTTTCCCGCGCGTCAGCAACCGCAGCGACACGCTCTCGCCATAAACCGTCGGCACCGTCGAGACGCGGATGTCGATTTCCTCGCCCTTGATCCGCACGTTGATGCGCCCGTCCTGCGGCAGCCGCTTCTCGGCGATGTTCATCCCGCTCATCACCTTGATGCGCGAAATCAGCGCGGCCTGATAGCGCTTCAACTGCGGCGGCATCGGTGTCTGGTGCAGAATGCCGTCGATGCGGTAGCGGATGCGCAGCTCGTCCTCGGACGGCTCGAAATGAATGTCCGTCGCGCGATCCTTGAACGCCTCCCAGATCACCTGGTTGACGAATTTGATGACGCTCGCCTCCTGATCGCCCTCGGTGATTTCCTTGTCCTCGCCGACGAGCAATTCCAGCGGCTCATCCTCCTTGGCCATCTCGTCAAGCGTCTCCGCGCCGACGCCGTAATATTTTTTCAGCGCCTTCTCGATCTCGCCGCGCGGCGCGAGCGCGAACGTCACCGGCGCCTTCGCATCGAACTGCACCGCGTTGATCATCGCCGTGTCGAAGGGGTTGCCGACGGCCAGTTGCAGCACGTTGTTCTCGAACCGCGTCGGGATCACGCCGTATTGAAACGCCACCTTCGTCGAAACTTTCTGCCGCACATTCGCGGGCACCTCGACCGTCCTCAAATCCAGGAACGGCGCGCCCACGACCGGCCCGAGCTTCTGCAAAAACGTGTCCTCGGCGATCCCCTTCTCGCGGCAGAAAAACGCGAACAACGACTCCTGCGACCCGTTCTCCGCCGCCACGCGCCACGCCTTGCTCCAGTCATCAAACTGCTCCGGCGCGACCAAGTCGGCTTGGGCGAGGACGCTTTTTATGGATGTAAAAGCCATGCAGACAGCGGCAAACGTTCCAGCTAAGAACGACGGAACCTAGGGAAAGTTGCGAAATGGGTCAAAGTATTACGCCCGCCGCCGCCCCACCCGCACACGTTGTTGCCCCTCCATCGCCACCTTTCGCCCCAAAGTTAAGCCGAATCCATACAGTCGTAGCGCCGCCGTCTCGGCGGCTCACACCGTCCGAACGGGGCGGAGGCGAGCATTGGCCGTGGCGCAAAAAGTTCACTGCATGGTGAACCAAAAATTTGCAAATCAATGGCCGCGCCGGACTTACCACGCCGTGAGCCGCCGAGACGGCGGCGCTCCGCCAATTGCATGG
>JAYVOY010000640.1:0-3227 GCA_043757645.1 Verrucomicrobiota bacterium | reverse complement strand
GGCTGACGGCGTTCATGCGGTGCGATGTGGCAACAACGGGCAAATCAGCGAACTCATAAAATTCCGCAGCCCCGGTCTGCCCGCCCCGGCGATTCAACCCGCGGCCCGGCCTGCCGCGAATCTCCTCCTGCTCTCCTGGACCGCGCAATTGCGCGCGCAATACTCCATCCACGGCTCCGCCAATCTCACGACTTGGGTCACCCTCACCAACGGCGTGCTCGGCACCGCGACGCAACTCAACACCACGATCGACACGTCCATCCTCGGCGGCAAAGCCCGCTTCTTCCGCGTGCTGGAAGAGACCAACGTGTTCGAGTAAGGCGCGCCGCCGCGGCAACTCGCGCGTGAGGCGCCGCCGCGCAACGCCCTCGGCACGCCGCCGTCCCGGCGGCTCAAGGCGTCCAATCCGAGGAGTCGCGAACCCCTCCCAACGCGCGGCACTGGCCCGGTGGAGTGAACCGGAAGCCACGAACTGGCCGACCCCGCGGACTGGTAACGCCGTAAGCCGCCGGGACGGCGGCGCGCCGACCGGTTGGCCGGTGCCCGAATCCACCCCGCGCGTTTGGCCAAGCGGCTTGAGGCTGGACGCGCCTTGGAGCGGCGGCTAGCCTTTCGCCCATCAATCGAAAGTCTCCGTCGTCGCGCGCTGAATGCCGGGCGCGAAGGGCCGAACAACGGCGCGAATTTCGCGGGTTGCCGGCGGGTGGTGACGCCGATTGAGGCAGCGAATGTCAAAACGATTCCAATTATGGCTGACGGCCTTGACCGCCGCGCTTTGGTTTTTCACCGTCGGCACCGCGCGCGCGGAGCAGGTGGTGATCAGTGAGATCATGTACTATCCGCGGGGCGAGTTGTCCGAATTCGTCGAGCTTTACAACAACACGGCGAACCCCTTCGACATCGCCGGTTGGAAATTGAGCGGGCAAATCGAGTACACGTTCCCCGCATTTTCCGCGGCGAATCCGCGGTTGACGCTCATGCGTCCCTTCGAGCGGATCGTGGTGGCACAGTCGGAGGAGAAGAAGCTGCGCAAGGAATACAAGATTCCCGACACGGTGCGTGTTTATGGGCCGTGGATCGGGCGGCTGGGCAAGACGGGGGATCGGATCAAGCTCAAGGACAAGAATGGCGTGATCGTGTGCCAGATGCGTTACAGTGATCGCGGCAAGTGGTCGCCGGCGGCGGCGGGCGTGGGGCATTCGCTGGTGCTGATCAATCCCGACAAGACGGTGGATGACTGGCGGAATTGGACGGTGAGCACCAAACCGGGCGGCACCCCGGGCACGGACCCGACGCGGGAGTTGGAGATTCCCGTGGCGAATCCCGAGGTGGTCTCGCGCGAGGGCGTGGTGCTGATCGATTACGGTGATCCGTGGCGTTACTTCACGCGGGTCGGAGCGCCGGACGCCAAGTGGCGCGAGCGGGATTTTGATGATCGGAGCTGGCCGATCGGAGCGGGGTTGTTTGGATTTTGCCCCACCCCGCTGCCCTCGCCGGGGATTCGCACACCCACGCCGGCGCGGGTGTGGACGGTGTATTTTCGGAAGGCGTTTGTCTTTAATGGTTCGTTGCAGGGGTTGAAGTTGACCTTGGATCAGATCGTGGACGACGGGGCGGTTTATTATTTGAACGGGCAGGAGATCGGACGGGTGGGAATGCCGGGCGGGAACATCGCCTTTGGCACGCCGGCCTCGCGGACCATCGGTGAGCCGAAGGAGGAGATGAACGTGCTGCCGGGCATCAACGCGGGGTTGTTGCTCAAGGGCACCAACGTGCTCTCCGTGGAGGTGCATCAAGTAACTCTGAACAGTCCCGATCTGGTGTTCGGCGCGCGGTTGAAGGGTTCGGGCGCGGGACTCGGGCCGGCGGCGGGTCAGGCGGAAGTGGTGTTCAATGAAATCCGCCCCGGTAGTTCGGAGAAGGGATTCATAGAGTTCTACAACACGGGCGTGCAGCCGATTAATTTAAAGGATTATTACCTAAGTAATTACCGGAGTAATCTCACCCGGTTCAAAATCTCGGGTAACATGGTTATCCGGGCCAAGGGCTTTGCGTCGGTGGACTATGAAAACACCCGGATGCCGATGAATGCGGCGGAGTTTTTCCTGACCGCCCCCGATGGCAAGACCGTGCTGAGCGCGCTGCGGTTTCCGACGCCCATCGTGGACAAATCGCTCGCGCGCAAACCCGACGGCGCGAACAACTGGGTGCTGATAACCGATCCGACGCGCGATGCGCCGAACGCGACAAAGACGGGCCTGATCAGTCTGGTGCGGCTCAACGAGGTCGAGTTTGCGTCGGGCCTGTTCGACAAGCAGAAACGCATCGAGTGGGTCGAATTGTTCAACGCCGGCTATACGCCGGTCAACCTCGCGGGCTATGCCCTCGCGTCGCAGAAGAATCTTTCCGACAAGGTGTCCTTGCGCGACGTGGTGTTGCCGGCACGCGGGGTGAAAGCCTTCAGCGTGCAATTCCCCGTGGTGCATGATGAGGTTTCAGTCTATCTCGTCGATGGGGAGAACTCGGTGCGGGATGCCTATACCTTCACCCCGCCGAAACACGGTGATTATCTACAGGCTTTTCCAGACGGCGATCGTGAATGGTATTCCTCGACCACCCACACCAAGGACAAGCTGAACAATCCCGAGCGCAACCCGGACATTGTCATCAATGAAATCATGTTCGCCCCACCCTACACGCAGAAGGAAAGTGAGTTCATCGAATTATACAACCGCGGGCGAAGCGCGGTATCGTTGAGCGGGTGGCATTTTACCGACGGTGTGGAATTCACGTTTCCCAAGGCGAGCAAGATTCCGCCGGGTGGTTATCTGGTTATCGCGGGTGATGAATCGTTCCTGCGCGGGATGCACGGCAACATCAATGCGATTGGGAATTTCGAGGGCAAACTCAACAACCGCGGCGATTTGGTGCGGTTGGTGGATCAACACGGCAATCTGGTCAGCCAGGTGGATTACAAGTTCGGCGGCGACTGGCCGGCGATGGCGCACAACGGGGGCAGCAGCTTGGAACTGCGGCATCCCATGATGGACGGCAGTCTCTCGTCGGCTTGGGCGGATAGTGACGAGTCCAGCAAGGCAAAGTTTAAGACCCACACCGCCACCGGAATCTATGACGAATGGCTGAAGGACGGACAACCCAGTGACTATCAAGAATTGCACTTCTATCTGATTAGCAAGGGCCATGTGGTGCTGAAAAACATCCAGTTC
>JAYVOY010000639.1:0-3229 GCA_043757645.1 Verrucomicrobiota bacterium | reverse complement strand
GGCCGCGCCGAAAAATCTTTCGCTCGCGCCCGCCGCCCCGAAACACATCCTGCTCCGCCGCGCGTTCCTCGATCTCCACGGCATCCCGCCCACGCCCGCGCAGACCGCGGAATTTCTCGCCGACCGTTCCCCCGACGCGTGGCCGCGCCTCATTGATCGCCTCCTCGACTCGCCGCGCTTCGGCGAACGCTGGGCGCGGCACTGGCTCGATGTCGCGCGCTTCGCCGAGAGTTCCGGCTTCGAGCACGACTACGACCGCGTCGGCGCGTTTCATTACCGCGACTTCGTCATCAAGGCGCTCAACTCCGATTTGCCCTTCGAGCAATTTCTGCGCTGGCAGCTCGCCGGCGACGAATTCGCGCCCGACAACGCCCTCGCGCTCTCCGCCACGGGCTTTCTCGGCGCGGGCGTTTTCCCCACGCAGATCACCGCCAACGAGGTCGAGCGCACGCGCTACGACGCGCTCGACGACATGCTCTCGACCACCGGCTCCGCGTTTCTCGGCCTCACCATCGGCTGCGCGCGCTGTCACGAGCACAAGTACGATCCCATTCCCAACGAGGATTATTACCGCCTGCTCGCGACCTTCACGACGACCGTGCGCAGCGTCGTCGAGCTTGAACTCGAACCGGAAAAAATCCGCGAGGCCCGCGCCCGCTGGGAAGCCGCGCGCGCCCCGCTCGCCGCGGAATTGCAAACGCACGAAAAAAATCTCGAACCCAAATTCAGCGAATGGCTCGCGTCCGGCGCGGCGCTGCCCACGGGCGGCGTGTGGAATGTGCTCGAACTCACCGAGACGAAATCCCAGGCCGGCGCGACGTTCAAAAAACTCGCCGACCGCTCGTATCTCGCCGCGGGCGCGAACGGCGCGTCCGACGAATACACCCTCACCGCGGCCACGCCGCAGCGCCGTCTCACCGGCCTGCGCCTCGAAGCGCTCGCCGATCCCTCGATGACTCGCGGCGGCCCGGGCCGCGCGCCCAACGGCAATTTCGCGTTGAGCCGCATTCACGTTTTCGCGCGGCCCACGCGCGGCGACGCGCCCGAGCGCGAGGTGAAAATCACCCGTGCCCTCGCGGACTTCGAGCAGAACAAAGCCTCGCTCTCGATCGCCGGTTCGCTCGACGACAATCCCAAAACCGGCTGGGCCATCGACCCGCAGTTCGGCAAGGATCATCAGGCCGTTTTCATTTTTGCGGAGCCAGTGGATTTCGCGGACGGCACGACGCTGCGGGTGAAACTCGAGTTCGCCGTCAACGGCCAACACAACATTGGTCGCCCGCGTCTCGCCATTATCGCCGATGTGGAACCCACGCTGAAGGGTGAGGACTTGCCCGCCAAAATTTCCGAGATTCTCGGCCGCGCGAAGGAACCCGATTTCGCCGCGACCCTCGCGCCCGCGCCGCGCGACACGCTCCGCGAATGGTGGCTGCGCAAGGACGCCGGCTGGCGCGAGCGCAACGCGAAGCTCACCGCGCACGCGCAAACCGCGCCCAGCAACAAGGTGCCGGTGCTCGTGTGCGCCGAGGGTTACACGCCCGTGCGCATGCACACACAGGGCGCGGATTTTTTTAAGGAAACGCATTTCCTCCGCCGTGGCAGCACGGATCAAAAACTCGGCGTCGCGCCGGCGGGCTTTCTCCAAGTGCTCACGCGCGCGCCGGAGAGCGCGCAACACTGGCAAACGTCGCCGCCGCCCGGCGCGAAGTTTTCCGGCCGTCGCAGCGCGCTCGCAAACTGGCTGACCGATCTCGAACACGGTGCCGGCGCACTCACCGCGCGCGTCGCGGTGAACCGCCTGTGGCAGCATCACTTCGGTCGCGGCATCGTCGCGACGCCGGATGATTTTGGCCGCACGGGCGCGGCCCCGACGCATCCCGAATTGCTCGACTGGCTCGCGCGCGAGTTGGTGAACGGCGGTTGGAAAACCAAGGCGATCCACAAACTCATCATGACGAGCGCGGCCTATCAGCAGGCCACCACGCCCGAGCGCGCGAAGGAACTCAGCGACCCCGACAACACACTGTTCCTGCGCCGCGCGCCGCGCCGGCTCGAGGCCGAGGCGATTCGCGATTCGCTGCTCGCCGTGAGCGGCCAGCTCGACGCGACGATGTTTGGCGCGGGCACGAAGGACGAGCGCAGCCCGCGCCGGAGCATTTATTTCACGATGAAACGCAGCCAGCTCATCGGTTCGATGGTGGCCTTCGATCAGCCCGAGCCGCTCGTCACGCAGGGCGCGCGCCCGACGACCACTGTCGCGCCGCAGGCGTTGCTGTTGATGAACGGCCCGCAAGTCCGCGCGTGGGCCGAAGCCTTCGCGCGCCGCCTGACGCCGGACGCATCTGCAACCGCCGCCGCGCCGCCGACCGCGACGGCAGCCCCATCAACAGGGATCGAACGCGCGTATCAACTCGCGCTCGCCCGCCCGCCGAGCGCGGACGAAACCACCGCCGCCACCGCGTTCATCAGCGCGCAGGCGGCGAGTTACACCGCGGAGAAAAATCCCAACCCGCAGTTCCTCGCGCTCGCGGATTTTTGCCAGGTCATTTTTGGATTGAACGAGTTCGCGTATGAAAACTGAACCTTCGCTGTCACCGGAACTTCTCGCGCTCACGCGGCGGCAGGCCCTGCTCCGCGCGGGCGGCGGCTTCGGCGCGCTCGCGCTCACCGCGCTGCTGCACGCACCCGCGCCCGCGCGAGCGCTCGGCGCGACCGGCCGCAACCCGCTCGCGCCGCGCCAGCCGCACACGCCGGGCCGCGCGAAATCCGTGATCTGGATTTTCGCCAACGGCGGCCCGAGCCAGGTGGACACGTGGGATTACAAACCCGAACTCCAGCGCCGCGACGGCAAGACGCTCGAGGGCTTCGACCCGAAGACGGGATTTTTTCCCGGCGCGGTCGGGCCGTTGATGAAGTCGCCGTTCGCGTGGACGCAGAACGGCCAGAGCGGGACGTGGGCGCCGGATTTGTTCCCGAACCTCGCGCAACACGTGGACAAAATGGCGTTCATCCACTCGTGCTTCACGAACTCGAACAACCACAGCCCGGCGCTGTTCATGATGAACACCGGCGTCACGCGGATGGGCTATCCGTGCGTCGGCTCGTGGGTGACTTACGGCCTCGGTTCGTCGAGCGAGAACCTGCCGAGCTTCGTGGTGATGAGTGATCCCAACGGCCGCGGTTTGCCGAAGGGCAACGCGCTCAATTGGGGCGCGGGTTTTCTGCCGAG